>JANNYL010000517.1:0-15006 GCA_031410075.1 Flavobacteriales bacterium | reverse complement strand
GATAGATCTTCATGGAACCGGTGGTGGTATTCTTCACAAAAGCCCAATCGTTCCACTGGCCTTGGTAGTTCGCCGCGATGGCAGCCTTGTCGATACGATCGTAAGTGCCTCCATTGCTGCCTGCATCCCAATACACACGGCCATTGCTCCAGGGCAGGTGGATGTTCAGAATGCGCTGGTTGTTCGAACCAACGGCCTCCAAGAAGGTGGTGTTCAGTGGCAACTCCGGTGCACCGTATGTTCGAAAGGTGATGGTGATCGCTGTGCTGAGCCCTGAAAGTGCTCCGGGTTCTATACCTACGAAGTCGTTGTTGGTCTCGATCGCATCGTCCCGTCCGATCTCTTGCAATGCACTTCCAGCAGGCGCGAACGATGCATTCATCGTGGCGGGATAGGAGTCGTCCACGCCCTCCTCGGCGATATCGAGCACGATGTTGCTTGTTCCATCCCACACGAATGGATCGGTAAGCACCATTTGCAAACCATTTAGCGGCAAAGACGCATCAAGTACCGTGAACAAGCCCTCTTCGAACCGGGTCAACGCAGCGGACGAGGTATTCTTCATCCGAACAACACATCGCGGCATAGAGGCCCCCTCCACATTTACAGGGTGGAAGCGCAATTCGCTGATAGGCCCTGCCACCAAACCTGCGGTAGCAAGTTCAGTCGCCGTGTAGAGGTATTGACTGCGGCGAACGTACCCTTGGAACAAGCTAACGTCCTCAGCATCGTTGGCACCTACCGTGGCAGTTGTTTCGTTCGTGACTTGCACTACGCTGGCTGTTCGTTCCCAGCGTTGATGGAGGTTGGAGGGATGTGTGTCGCTCACCACGACGCTTTCCGGAGCTGCCGTGCCGACCAGGAAATACGGATAGGTCAACGCAGCGCTATCGTTCACTCCGGTATGCTCATGAACGAACTGGTAGGTGAGGTAGTCCCACTCTCCGCAATCATACTGGTCCTGCGTGGTTTGTGGATCACACTTCAACGTGTGTACCATGAGCACCTTGCGGAACTGCTCGGTGGATGCCGGGAATTCGAACCAACCACGCCGCGTGGTGATGCTATCGAATGTTAGTGTTGAAACTACCGTCGTGTCCTGAGCGAAAGAACAGAGCGCTACCAGAAGAACGGCAACAGAAAGAAGATGACGCATGTGAGTGAATGAGGATTGCGCCGGGAAAGTAGCCCGTCGAAGTTGAAACGGAACCCCAAAAAGAACCCGAAATGGTTATCTCTTCGCGGCCTCCGCTTTGAACCGAGCGATCGCATTTCGCGTGAACTCGCTTAGCACCAGCCTGCCACTTATCGCCGCTCGCTCTGCAAGCAAGGTGTCCCAATTTTCAGTACCACGCCATAGCACGTTCTTAAGCTCGGCCATGGCATCCGGACTATAGGAAGCCAATTCCTTGGCGTGGCCTTCAATGCGAAGATCGAGGGCTTCCAACGTCGGAAAGACTTCCGCATAAATACCGCGTTGTTCGCACCAAGCCGCTGTGCGCCTTACGGCGGGAGTGGCCGATAGCAAGCCGAATGTTCCAGCACCGGTCTTGCGTTCTACCGCAGGCCCTACAACGAACGGTCCTATTCCGATGGCCAACTCGCTCAAGCGAGCGCTGGCACTTTCGTGCGCGTAGGCGATGTCCACCGCACACGCCAATCCTACGCCGCCACCCACGGTATGGCTGTGAATGCGTCCGATCACGAAAACCGGAGCCTTACGAATGGCGTTGATCACCTGGGCAAAACCACTGAAGAACTCCATTCCCTTTTCCTTGCTGTCGATCGCGACCAGCTCATCGAAACTGGCACCGGCGCAGAACGCTTTATCACCTTCGCTTCGCAGAATGATCACCCGAACATCCTGATCCTTTCCGGCGTCCTCGATGGCTTTTGCCATGCTGCGCAAAACGTGCCCCGGAAGGCTGTTGCTCTTGGGGTGCTGGAAAGTCACCGTGGCGATCCCGTTCGCTACCTCGCTCTTTACTGATCCGTCGCTCATGGTTGAAGTGGTTGGTTGCAACTACGCGACAGCTGGAACCGACGCCGATGCGAAGGGGACCGGAGCAGTTCGGCTGCGCAGGAAGGCGATCACTTCCTCATCGTTCTTGTAATAACCGCCCACATCCACGAAGTGCTCTGCGAGAACATCGTAGCGATCCTTCATCAACAACAAGAAGATGTCGAGATAGTTCAAGTTCACCAGCACCACTGGTTTGTTGCGCGCGAACTCGGCCAAGTGTTCGCGGAAGTACATCGGATGCTCGGTCCAATGCATCGTGGGGTCGATGTGATGGCTGATATGGTAACCATCGTTCCAGCACTTGTGGTTGAACTTCACGTTGATGCACGTGATGCTGTTCTGAAAGGGATTCCCCGGATCTTCCGCCGAAACGAAGGCATGCTGCGTCCAATTGCCAGCCATCGCCACCAGACGGAATGCCACCAGCGGAAGTATGAATACCATAAGCGTAGCTGGCCAGTTCACGAAGCAGAGCCCGGCGCACATCAGGATGAAGAACAATTCGCCTTGAACCGTTCGGTACATCAGCCGCTTGCGCTTCCGCATGAAGAAGTATGCCGCCAGCGTATAGATCCCCGTGAAGAAGAACGTGATGAAGTAGTGCGAGAACCCGCGAACACTGTCGCGCTGGTAGGGCATAGTGCTGCTCTCATCCGGCTCCAAATTGTTCTCGGCATGGTGCATGCCCACGTGGTGCGCGTGGTAGGTGAACGGTGTTTGGCCGAAGAACGGTGCGATCACGTAAGGGATCAACCCGTTCAGCCAGTCGTACTTTTCCTTGTAGAGCGGCCGGTGCGTACTGCAATGCAGCATAAGGCCGAACGGACCTTTGAATGTCACATTATTGAAGTAGAAGTAGGCCGCTGCGATAGCCCACCAGAGCCAGCCCGAAACAAAAGGCATGTACATCAGCACGGCAAAAGGCACCAGTGCAAGAAAAACCTTGATGGTCAGGTATGGAAAAGGCAGATCACGTGGGTCACGGATCAACTTCAGGAAGAACCGATCAAGCGCCGTGTACCGTTCTGGCTTGGTGTACACCGGGTCGCTGTTCGCGGGTAGATTGAGCATTGGGCGAAAGGTCGTGCTTCTGACTGGAATTGGTGCGGGCGGTTACCGGATGCAGCCGTGCGAGTACCCTGTTCAGGGTATAAAACGCGCCTAAAAGCTGAAAATGGAGGCAAAAAATACCCTGGATCGGGTATTTTCTGGATAGCGGGAACCGATTTGTTTTGTCCCGTCAAAATTCAGTGTCTTAAATAAAACAGCCCTTTCATGGAAACCCTTTTCCGACTTCTTCTCGCCAGACCAGCCATCGCTCAGGATGACGAGAATCCGAGCATTCTGCTGGCGCAGAATACCAACTTCCAAGCCGCCTTGGCGGCATCTGTTCAGGATCCGGATCCACGAGCGATCCTGAAGAACGCGAGTCGGCAGTTCATTGCTACCGCTGGTTATGCGAAAACCATAGCGCAGGTTCCGCTCAATGCCGAATTGAAGCTTGTGGGAGAAGCATTCAATGATCTTGAAGCGCAGGGTACCGCCACACCGGCCAAAGTGGCCAAGGCCATCAAGGACGCTTTCGGGGGCACGGTCGCAGCTACCGTTGGCAAGCAACCTTTCAAGGATGCGGAGACCATGCTGAAGGACACGATCTTGGCGATAAAGCAACTGCCGGCAGAGCACGCTCGGCCGATAGAACGGTTCACCAAGGCACTCCGGGATCTCGAAGTGGTGAAGAAGGCGGCGGTCGATGCCGAATTCCCAGCGGATGAAAAGGCCTTCCGTAAGTACCGGCGCCGTTCGGTGCAGCTACCGACGCAAGCGGATCTACGATCCATACTGGATGGGCGGGACAAGACGCGGAAGGAGGAAGAGGACCGCCGAAAGAAGGAAGAGGACCGGCGCAAACAGGTGACCGACAAGGCAGGCCTCTACGCAGGTCTTAAGAAGGCCATTACCGAATTGATGGAGTTGGACAAGAACCAGCTCGAAACCACCCTGCAGAAATCCGATGGGGGGGCGATGCCTACTTCCGATCTGCGGCCTTTGAATGTGTTCGCCGCGGAAATAGCACGCAAGGGAGCGCTCGGTCAGTTGGCAGTGCTGGCTGCCCGGAGCGAGGGGGGGAAACTGTCCAACGACAAGCGCTCTGCTGTGGCGTTGGCTGGTGCAGCCAACGTGGTCGGTGAAGCCGGAACGGTCGCACGGAAATTCTTCGCAGGAAAAGGAGCGTTCCAACCAACCATGGCCCGATTGACCATGTTCCGCTTCAAGATCGGGACGGACCTGCTTCTGTCCCAAGAAACCCGGATGATCCTGAAGCAGCGCGGGTTGGATACGGCCAATATGGCGCTGGACCTCATCGTGACCCGCTTACGCGAGGAAATGGAGGAAATGTCCAAGGTGCTCCACGAATTGACCGGTGGTGATGTGATGCGGTCCTTCAAACGGATGGGCAACGCCTTGGTGATCACGCGTACCCTCAAACCATCGGCCTGGAGCCTGATGGGTACAGGGATCATCTTCGCCCCATTGCCCCTGCCGCTCGATATGCGGGTACCCGCGACCCGGGGCAAGGCGACACCCGTCGGGGTCGCCGACCTTCTGGTCATCAAGCAACACCTGATGCGCTACGAAGGCGCGGACGTCGCGCACATCGAGAACGTGTTGAAGAACGAGGCGAAGGTCCGCGAGCATCGGCGTTTCCAGCAAACGGAAGAAATCCTCTTCCGGGAATCGGAAACCACCACCACCGAAGAACATGAACTGGAAAGCACGGACCGTTTCGAAATGAGCCGGGAGTCCAGCACCACCATCAAGGAGGATGCTTCGTTGAAAGCCGGCCTGAGCATTTCGGGATCGTACGGGCCCACCGTGGAATTCTCCGCGAGCGCTGAAGGTTCATTGAGCCGCTCGAAGGAAGAGGCAACGCGCTCCGCTTCCACCTTCAGCAAAGACGTTACGGAACGCAGCAGCCGAAAGTTGACCGAGCGCGTTCTCGAGCGGAGCCAAAGACGGGTGACCAATGAAGTGGAGGAGAAGAACAGCCATACCCTTAACAATGTCGGTGGATCCGGGCATATCTCCGGCGTGTACCAGTGGGTGGAAAAGGTGTATGAAGCCCAGATGTTCAACTATGGAATGCGCATGATGTACGATTTCATGGTGCCTGAACCCGGAGCCTTCCTGATCGAGACCCTGCAGAGCGCGCATGCGAGCGCGATGGAAGTGGAAAAGCCGGAGGCCTTCCCGCTGAAGCCCGATCAGATCACTGAGACCAACTACCACACATGGGTGCATGTGTACGGGGCGGGAGGGGTGCAACCCCCTCCTGATGAATTCATCACCAAGTCCTTTGATTACCACGCCGGCGAGGGTGGTGAAACAACGGACTTCACACACTCAGGCATCATTCAGATCGACGAAGGATATGCCGCCGTCCATGGCACCGTGTATTGCGTATGGAACCAATGGGACAATACGGCGAGCATCGATGTGGTACTCGGAAGTCGTGCACACCGGATCAAGGACGATGGGAATTGGGGCTGGAGCACATCGTTGGATTGGGAAATGCAAAGCCTGCCGTTCGCGCTGAACACGAACCAGATCTCGGATATCGGTGCGGCCATCGAAGTAAAATGCCAGCGCACCGCAAGGGCCATGAAGAAATGGCAACTGGAGACCCACGCCAAACTGATGGAAGCTTATCAGGCGAAGCTCTCGGACTATGAGGAACGCATGGCCGCAGCACGGGTGCAGGCCGGGGTGGCCATACAAGGGAAGAATCCCGCCCTCAACCTGGAAATGATGAAGGATGAACTGAAGAAGAATTGCATCAGCATCATCACCGCACAACACTACGACCTGTTCCATGCCATCCAGAACGGGTCCAATGGACTGCCACAGCTCGATCTCTACGAGAATGAAGCCGAGGGCCCGTATGTGCGCTTCTTCGAACAAGCGTTCGAGTGGGAGCACATCACCTGGGTCACCTATCCCTACTTCTGGGGGCGCAAGAACCAATGGGATGAGCGCGTCGCGATGGAGGACACCGACCCCTTGTTCAACCAGTTCATCAAGGCGGGTTATTGCCGCACGGTGGTTCCGGTGCGGCCTGGGTTCGAAGGTGCAGTGGATCACTTCCTCACCTTCGGCGAGATCTGGAACGGTGGCCCGCTGCCTGCCATCTCCAACCCGCTCTATCTCCCCATCGCCGACGAACTCGCCGAGCGTTTGGACCGGCCCGGCACCGAGATCCCGCAAGGTGATCCATGGGAAGTGCGGGTGCCCACCACGCTGATACACTTGCGTGCTGACGACCAACTACCCACCTGGCAGAAGAACGCACAGGGCGATTGGGTGGAAGTTTAAAGCGCCAGAACGATCACATCTCCGGATAAACCGTCGCCGAGGGGTTTCCCTCGGCGCCGGTAAGGTCCGGTAAACACCAACCGAACCGATCATGGGCGATATTGCTCGACACCGGGATATTTTCCTGAACACACGGGAAAGCCTGCCGCCCGACCTTTTGCGGAGGTGCAAATTCGCCGAGGGGGATCTCACGTACCTCGAATTGGGGAACTACTTCACGGACGTATCGCAGTTCCGCGATCCGGTTTTCTACTTCTATGCGAAGCACACCATCTGGCGCGAGAACATCCTACCGGGGGTGAACGACAATACGATCGCTCAGTTGGCAAAGGCAGGAACGGCTCTGCTCGCCGCCGGTCTTTCTGCGGCAGCCTTTGCGGCGTTGGAAGGAAAATGGAAAGCGCTCGGCCTTATCCCCGGCGCTGCTTTACCGGCATTGGCTGCGGGGAACAACAACATCAATGATATGCTTGCCGGGTGGCAGGGGGTGGATGATTGGTTGGATGGTATGCTGGGCAAGCCGATCGATCAACTGGACGCACAAGGCAAACGAGACCCCAAGGCCTTCGGTTTTCTGGGGCGCTTCTTCCAGCACTTCATTGAAGGCACCACCCACATGATCTTCTCGGATGGAATTACCAAAGGCTCCTCTGGAGGGTGGGCCCAGATCACCAAGATCCCGCAGGCCGACCTTACCGCTACGTTCACACGATCCTTCACGCAATATTTTCCGCACGAGCATACCGACCAACCACCCTACGTGTGGGATGCCAGCAAGCGTCCTGGCAAACCCATGTACGAACCCGGGCCCAGGGGTAAGAAGCAGGGGGTCATGAACGTGGTGTACGAACACTACATCGGCTACTTGGCAGAAGCCTTGTGCAAACTGGAACATGCCTGGCAAAGCATTCCGAAGGATGATCAGAACGCCCGGCGCATGTGGCTTGTGGACTTAGGGAAGATCGTACACGGCGTGGAGGATTGGTATTTCCATTCCAACATCGTTGAGCTTCTGCGACTACATACACACGCTCCTGCGGGTGTCGCGGACCCTGAGCGGGAGGCCTTCGTGAAGCGGACGATCCTGGCCGAACTGAGCACCGAGCCGGAATACCAGCGCCCCGAAGCGAACAGGAAGCGGCTACAACGCTTCTTCTTCCGTCGCTTGCGGTTCCCGGTCTACTCCTCTGGCACCGGTGAGAATACAGGCGGTATTGCGAGCGAGACCACTTCCATCCTCAACTGGGATCATGCATATCCCGCATTTCCATCTACACTCGACACAGCGCACACCTTGATGGGTGCATTGGAGACCATCGAATCGAAATTCCGGCCGAGCGGCTCCGGTTCGAACCCGCTGGCCGAGGCCCCATGGGCGACCTGCATATTGCGGAAGTTCCATGGGGCCGGCCCCGAATGGCGAGCGATCTACGAGGAACGCGCGAAGGCACGCGGCATAATACTCGACCCACACGGCATCCCTACGAATCTTGGCCTTCACAACAAACCGCTCGCAAAGGCTTTCGCGCTGGATCTGCTGCGGGAATATGTGCCGTTGGTGGTTACGCTGCTATTCGAACGCGAGCGGCAGCGACTGGTAGCGGATGTGGATCCCATGCAAATGCCACTGGACGGATCGGAACCGCGCCCTAAGCAGGGTGTTACACCAGGAAAAGGACAAACCGAAAAGCAGATCGCACGCCATGTGGCCGCCCTGAAACCGAAGCTGGATGCGCAAGGGCATACCGAGAACAACTACGCGCGTGCAGCGCGCTACTTCGCCGAATGCGGTTTCCTCAATGCTGCTGGGCAAGCCGCGATCGAGAAGGCCTTTGAAGTGGACATTGAATCGGAAACGAAAAAGGTGAACGACCAAACGCCTGGGGCGGGAGGTTTCCTCATCGAGTTCGGTGTGAAAATGCAGAAGCAGATCGACGCGGCAGAGGCCGGCACAGCCCTTTCGGATCGTAAGGATCCGTTCACCAATATCGCCACCTCCAATGGTTCGGACAATGAAGTGATCGGTTCGCACTCGCTCATGTCGAAGGACACAACAGAGTCCTCACCGTTCTTTGATGATGCCCGCGTGCTGGCCAGCCTCGCCTCACAATCCGTGGTGCGCCTGTTGATGGAGGAGGTGAGCGCACCGGGACCTGACCGCATCAATTGGCAGAGCATCCTGCGCCACTTCATCCGCTTCCCGTTGGCCAACGGCGGCTGGGAACGCAGGGCTATGGCGTTGTTCAAGCAGAACGGGCGTGGGCCCATACCATCTTATGATGACCATCCTGAGTTGGCCAACTTGAAGCAAGCTCGTATGCCTGAAGCGGAGGCCGAGAAGTGGCGCAATGGAAAACGGGCCGAAAAACTGCGGCAGTTGTATGTGGATTTGGAGAAGAAACTGGCCGACTATCGGAACCCGTAATACCAGATGGCTTCATGGTTCCGGGAGACAATCGGATATGCGCTCCATTCCTTGTGCTTCTTCCAACCCAAATGCTCGCTCCCGGGTCGTTTCAACCGCCTATCGGTAAAAGGAACTTGGTCCCAATTCTAGCCCGCCAACCAGCTATCTTTTCGTTTTCCAGCCCTCCCCACCGCCTTCAAGGTCTCCAGCAACTTCGTCATCTCATCCAACCGCTTCTTGGTGCGCTTGCCTTCGAAGCACGCGGCAATGTCTTCCACGCTCGCGGGTGCGTTCAATGAGGCCAGCACTTCGGTTAGCGACGCCGCCTGTGCGGGCAGTTCATTCGGCCACGCGCGCAGCGCGGCTGGTAGGACAGGTGCCGCTTCCTCCTCCACATCCATCTTCGCTTGCGTGGCTTTGGCCGCGCCCCTGTTCTGGTACTCCGGCCGCAGCCAGCGCACTTGTCCCTTGGCTTCTTCGGCAGCGCGCTCGGCGTTCAGTGCAACAAGCTTCGTCAGTATTTCATCTGTGCTCAGTCCCGGGCTTGACCCGGGATCAGGCCAACCATACGCCTCCGCCACCGCCGCATCCAACTCGTCGTGCAATTGCTTCAGTATGTCCACGAGGCCTTGCTCGTAGATCACCTTCTCCTTGGCGGTAAGTGGCGCGGGGGCTGTCGTCCCGGGCTCGACCCGGGACCGTGCCGCGTCTCGCGGCTCAATCGCCCTTAGGCGATCCAGCACATTGTACATCCCCGTCATGGTAAGCTCTGGGTGCAGCGCCTGCTGCCGCCTGCGGTGCGCATCCAATTGCTCGCCCAAGGCCCGGATCTTCGCCTGCTGCGCGGGGGTGCAGGTGGGGAAGGGGAAATTCTCAAAGCAGGAAGCATTCTGCCAACGTGGTCTGTCTTCTAGTGCGCCACCTTGTGCCAGTGCCCACGACACATGGATGTTGCTTGATAGGACGCCGAGCGTAAAAGCATCCTCTATTGCCACCACCGCAAGTGAACCATCTGCAATGGTTTCTGTGGTCGACAGGAACATGAAGAAGCGGTGCTTGGAAACTTCACTTGTGGCGATGTACCGCTTCAGTTGATAAAGAGCACCTCGCATCTCAGTGCGGCTCCAGCCAAACAACCACCAGTATTTGATGAACACGTCGCGCTTGCTCATCTCGCGAAAGGGCTTCACCGTTATCAGCAGCTTCTGATATGCAGCGGCAAATTGCTCCTTTGCTTCGGCTTCGGTAAGTCCGAAGAAGTCTATACAGTAGCGCGGCGCTCGGACCTTGTTGACATCAGTGCCTGCGACTAATTGCGGCAAGAACTTCCTGCACGTAGGATAGTCTTTGATCCACTCTCTTCTCTCTTCCTCCGTAACCAAGAATCCTTCGCCGACCAACTTTACTCCCTGGTACACGAGGTCTGAATTTGCCAAGAGCGATTGAGCTGAGACCATTGCGGCCCCGGTCGACAAATCAGCATGAACATACCCTTGCTTCCGCGCAAGTGCCACTTCTTCTGCTTCATCATTCTGTGACGGAGACTCCCGCTCTACGAGTAATAGTTCGCCTTGGTGCCTACCACTGATTCCGACGGTCATGGCCACGCGGACCGCCGCACCATCCGCGCTGTCCACCCATGGGTGGTCGGGGATTGCGAAGGCCAGTGAGATCGGCTTCTTCGCTTCGAGTAGTTCAGAAACGATCTTCCGGTTGAAGGTCTGCGTTATGCTGTTCGTGGTGATGAAGCCAAAACGTTTCGCCTTCTTCTCCGCGACCAGTCTTCCGGCGTGTTCCCACCAGTACATCACGAAGTCACATGACTCCGGCAAATTGCTGTGTACCTCGCGCAACGATTCAGCGTAGCCATCGCCCAGCGCATCGCGCATCCGCTTATTTCCAATGAATGGCGGGTTGCCCACGATGTAATCGGCAGCGGGCCACTTGGCGGGCTTCGGGTTGCTATAGGTGTACACCGGCACGCGGGCTTCGGGGTCGGGCACGGCTTCGCCGGTAACGGCGTGCGGCTTGGTGGTATGTCCATCCCAACGCGTGAGGGGTACGGGTTTTTCGCTTCTCGACTGCGCTCGAAGTGACACATCCGGTTCCACCATCACCGGAAGGCGCTCGTCGTACTCCAGCACGGCATCGCGGTTCTGTATGTTGTGCAGGTCCTTGATGATGGGCTCCGGCCAGTTGTGCGGGCCTGTCCCGGCCCCCGAGCCGGGATTGCCGTGCGTGCGCAGGTGCCATTGCAGAAAGCCGATCCACAGCACTTGCTCGGCAATGGCGGCGGCGCGCGGGTTCAGCTCTATGCCGAAGAAGTTGGCGGGCGTTACCATCACGCCTTCCAATTCCAATTTGCTGGTGGCGCCGAGGTCGTGCAGGGTGTTCAGCACTTCGCCCTCCAAGCGCTTCAGCAGTTCCAACGTCACGTAAAGGAAGTTGCCACTGCCGCAGGCGGGGTCCAGCACCTTCACCGTGGCCAATTGGTGCAGGAAGGTTTCTATTTGCTTGATCGCCTTCTTGTCCTCTCCTTCTTCAGCAAGCTGAAGGGCGGCCACTTGCACGCTGGCCCATTGCGCGCGCAGCGGTTCGATCACGGTGGGGTTCACCAGTCGCTCCACGTAGGCGCGCGGCGTGTAGTGCGCACCCAGCTTGTGGCGTTCGCGCGGATCCAGCGCGCGCTCCAGCAGCGTACCGAAGATGGCAGGTTCCACATCCTTCCAGTTGGCGGTGCTGGCCTCTATGAGCAGTTGGATCTGGTCGGCGTTGAGCGCGATGGCATCAGCATGGGCGAAGAGGCCGCCATTGAAGCGCGGCAGTTTCTTGCGCAGGATGGGAGAGAGGCCACCGGTGTTCATGGTGCCCCAGAGGTTCTCCAACATCTCCTGGAAGTTGCCGGGCTCGCTCTTCAGTTCGCCCAGGAGCTTGGTGAAGGAGCCGTGCGGCAGCAGGTCCACATCTTCACTGAACATGGTGAAGAGGCAGCGCATGAGGAAGTTGGCGACCTTTTCCGGCGTCATTCCGGCCTTCGAGCCGGAATCTTTCTCGAGGCTACGCGCCAGCTTCGCCAAACGATCGGCGATCTCCCGCGTGACTTTCGCAGAGCGGCGGCCGGGGTCCAGCGAGAGAGGATCGGTCCATACCGCGCGCAGCAGATCGCGCACTTCTTCGCGCACGAGGTCTTTGAGCGCGATGCGGTAGGTGGCAGGGTCGGGGTAGGGGATGTACTCGCCGCCCATGCGGCTCCAATCGGTGTAGAGGGCGATGCTATGGCCGACATCCACCACGAGGATGAAGGGCGGGCGGCCTTCTTGTATTTCTTCTTTCGGCAATGCACGCGCATAGCGTTGGGCTTGCTCGCGGGCTTTGAGCATGGCGGTGTCCCAGCCGCCGGTGCCACGAACGCCGTGGCCGGTCTTCAGGTTCTTCTTTCGCGCTTCACCGTCCGCGCTCAGGGGCGCGCTGTTGTCCTTGTCGATGCCTTGTTTGGACTCGAGCACGAAGCAGCCGCGCTTGTAGCAGTCGATGAAATTGCTGCTATCGGTGATACTGGGGATGGTCTTCTCAAAAACGTAGGCGTTGGCAGCCTCCTCCGGCTTCTTGGGTTGCGGATGCTCCACACCCAGCACATCGCACAGTTCGGCGATGAAGAGGTGGGCATTGGCACGCTCGGCGGCACCGCTGGCTTGCCACTTGGTAAGAAAGGCTTGGATGAGGGCGGGCTGCACGCGGTGAAGATGAGGAAAGAGGGCATTGTGCCGCTCTTGCCCCGGTGCGCCATGCCTGCAAGATGAGGTCGCGTTCGCGATCGAACCCGACGCACGCGCAAGGCCCCGCACTGCGCTGGCATCCCGGTTGAGTGCGGTTGCGATCAACGATACAGCGCTTGCATCCACCGGGCTTACGGATGCAGAACACCGGATCGCATCCGCATTGCGCGGTTATGCAACTGCCCGCTATGCCAATGCATGTGCAGCCGAAGTACCTGCGAACGCCATGGATGTGTTCGCACCTGCGGTCCATGGCATTGCGTCCGCACTCCAAGTCTTGCCATGCGCAGGCTGATGCTCGGCATGCGCACAACTTACTGTTGCTGGCGCCCCAGGGCCGGATGCATGCGCTGCCTGCCCGATCGCATTCTACTTGCTGCACCCTGCATCCGCAATGCCCAGCCTTGCGCACGCAACCTTGTTGGCCAGCAGCGCGTTGGAGCGTCCATTATACCAAGAACCATGGAAAAGGTAAAAGCAGGGCTGCGCGGCATGCGCGCCGAAGAAAAGGTGGTAAAGGGCCGGGTGGTGCACGACCAACTGAACGGCAATCCAAACTTCCCCAATCCTGTGCCGAGCCTGATAGAGCTGAACGATGCGTGCGCCAGGTTGCATGAGGCCAACGTAGCCGCCATGGACCGGGGCCGAAAGGCCTGTGCCCTGAAGCGGTCTGCCGAGTCCCACTTTGATCTGGTTCTTTCGCGACTGGCCGCCTATGTGAACAGTGCCTGCCAGGGTGATGTAGTGAAACTGAGTTCCTCCGGTTTCAGTATGGCCAAACGACCTGAGCCGGTCTCTTCGCTGGCAATGCGCGGCGTGTTGTGGCATGCGCGCGCGGTGTTCCCCGGCCAAGTGGAACTGCGCTGGGACCGCGTGCCAGGTGCTTTGATCTACGAGGTGGAAATGAAACCTGACGGACCAAACATGATCGAAGGATGGAAACGGGTATGCCTTACCTCCCGGCCGCGCCAACTGGTGAGCCAATTGGAACCGAACAGTCGTATGTGCTTCCGCGTGCGAGCCATTGGTACCAAGACCGAAAGTCCCTACAGCCAAGTGCTGTTCGCCAAAGCAGCCGCATAGCATCCGCGCCATGATCGTACATACCATGACCCACGAGCAGATGGTGCTCGAAGCGCGCAAGGACTACCCGGCCTTGCGGAACAAATGCACGGAGCCGCTGCGCAAACTGCGGAAGGAGCACTTGAAAGACCGCCAAGGTGAGCTGTTGCACATGTTCACGTGGACCTCGCCAGCGCGGAAGAACAACTGGCTCATCGTGCTGCGTTTTACCAAGGCCACCATAAGTACCTACACCTTAGCGTGGTTTCCTGATAAGCAGGGCAAGCTCGCCGCCGTCTTCACCTCATCATCGGGCTTGGCGTACTACATCGATGCGCACGTTTTCCAACGCTTCGGTGAACGTTTCGATCCGGACGAAACACCATTGGAACGCCTGCAGTCCTTCTTCCTTGAGAACCACATGTACAGTGTAGAAGTGGACGCGCCCCGGGGTGAGCATTGTTGGAGCGTGAACATCGGTGCCAATCAAGGCTTGGGCCGCGGCACGTGGGATACTCGCACCAACATTGTGCATTGGGGCACCTTCGTGAACCACGGTCAGCTCTTCCCCAATCAGGCCGACAGTATGGAACGCATGGACCTGGAGCGCGTGTTCATGGGCATGAGCCCCGGACAACGTACGCACCTGCTGAACCTGGCCGAGAAGTCCGACCCCGTGGTGGCCGCGTTCTTGAAGGAGTGGGAGGGGAGGGCTGCGTAGCGATCGCGATCAGCCGGTCCATCACCAGCTATTGTTGTCTCAGTAGATCAACTACAGCACGAAGCCCCCCGACTTCTCCGGCGTTTCATCCGGTGTCGGGGGGCTTCGCATTGTTAGTAGCAGGGAACGCCCTATGCCGTAGGCTCGCTGGCAGGCGGAAGCTCCTTCGTCCCGGTCCCCGAACCGGGATCTCCGGTCCCCGAACCGGGATCGCCCTTGCTGATCTTCTTTTTCCCCTTGGTCACCTTGATCGCCACATCGGTTTTTTCCTTGTTCAGGCCGATGCTGAGTTTGTCGCCTTCCTCAACGCCTTGGTTGATGATCTCCTCGGCCATCGGGTCTTCGATGTACTTCTGGATGGCACGCTTCAGCGGACGGGCACCGAATTTCTCATCGAAGCCTTTGTCGCAGAGGAAGTCCTTGGCATCGTCGGTGAGTTTCAACTCGTAGCCGAGTTCGCCTACACGCTTGTACAAACTGCCGAGTTCGATGTCGATGATCTTGTGGATGTCGTCCCGCTTGAGCGAGTTGAACATGATGATGTCATCGATACGGTTGAGGAACTCCGGAGCGAAGGCTTTTTTCAGGGCTTTCTCTACGATGCCCCGGTTGTTCTCGTCGCTGCCTTCGGTGCGGGCCGTGG
>JANNYL010000516.1:0-2745 GCA_031410075.1 Flavobacteriales bacterium | reverse complement strand
GGTGATCGAGCATGATGACCGTGCGGCGTCTGCTTATCTGGCTGTCATGGACATACATTTCCTTGGCCGTACTCCTTACGCTGATACTGAACCTTGCGCCCATTGAATTCGTGGATTCGTCGAAGGAATTGGCCTATCAGAGCTGGCGTTGGATCGGTGTCGCGGTTTGTATCGGTGTATTGCTGTTGTGCAGGATCACTACCTCTGACACAGGGTGGACCATTGCAGGTAAGATCACAGCTGCCGTTGTCGTATCGCTCATTTCCCTTGTCGTCTTTGGCTTCATTGGGTTCGCCAGCTTCATGTGCGCATGGAGCGAACGGAAGACGATCTATGTTCACAACGAGGATCCAGAGCGAAGGATCGTGCTCCGCGACTTTGGCTGTGGTGCTACCGACAGTGGTCCACCTATCGTCAAGGTCTTTGAAATGGAACGGTTGAACAGCTGGTTCAACTATGTCAGTAAAGTCGATACAACGGCGATCGATTATGCGCAGTGGAGATCCGTCGAAATAGAGAAATGACCCGCCAAGAGAAAGCCGACTTCGCCGCCGAAAAGCTGGCCAAGCTCTACCCGCGCACGTCCATCCCCCTCGACCACGTGGATCCCTACACGCTGCTCGTCGCCGTCGTCCTCAGCGCGCAATGCACGGACAAGAAAGTGAACGAGATCACACCGCTGCTCTTTGCCAAGGCGCGCACACCGCAACAGATGGTGAAGCTGAGCGTAGAGGAGATCCAGGACATCATCCGGCCTTGCGGTTTGTCTCCTATGAAAAGCAAGGGGATCCACGGCCTTTCGCGGATCATTCTGGATGAGCATGGGGGAACTGTGCCGCAGACGTTCGCCGCGTTGGAAGCATTGCCATCCGTAGGGCACAAGACGGCTAGTGTCGTTATGTCACAAGCGTTCGGTTTCCCAGCCTTCCCAGTGGATACCCACATTCACCGGCTCGCTTACCGCTGGACCTTGAGTACGGGAAAAAACGTGGAACAGACCGAAGAGGATCTGAAGAAGCTCTTCCCCGAAAACACGTGGAACGCGCTGCATTTGCGCATCATTTTCTTCGGAAGGGAGCATTGTTCCGCGAAGGGGCATGATCCGCGGAAATGCCCGATCTGTTCGGTGATCGGACGCAAGGAGTAGTTCGGGTAGAAACACGAACGCCCCGATGGAAATTCGGGGCGTTCCACAAAAGACTTTTAGAGGTTACCGCGCGTTTTCGCGCGACTCAACTTCGTCACCTCGGCACCGGTCAATACGGCGAACGTGCCTTTATTTGACAGGAGCAACCTCCACGTTGGTTGCGTCTGGGGAGGCTTCAGAGAACTTGCAAGAGCGCCACATCACGATGCAGCAGATCAGTGCGAAGAGCGACATGGCGTAAAAGGGCCAGCGAGCGGAGTTCGGATGGGGGGTGTAGGTGTCCTTGGTCGACATGGTGTGGATGCCTTGGATTCGGCGGCGCAAAGAAAGTGGAAGCAGCGGTACGAACGAACGGATGTTTTCAGAACCTAGCGGATCTCGTTCCCAGGTAGTTCCAAGTGGTTGACCATGGCACAACTACCCGCCCACACCCCATCAAAGAACATGTCTTCCTTGAACATTGGGATCATCAGGCTATCAATAAAGCCTTGACATCGGGCATCGGCCATTACCTGTTCGGTACCGAGGCCAGTGGCAATGAACACCTCACGAAGCTTCTTGCTGAAGACGATGATCACCCCATTGTTCTTGTGCTTCTTGCCCACTCCGAGCGAATCACCGCAAGTGGCCGCGAACGAACGTAAGTCCGGTTGGCCATGGTAAGAAGTTGTGGTTACCAAGGCGATCTCGTTCGTTGTACGCAGCTCGTGGCCGCGAAAGAGTGTATCCAGCCGAGCCACTTCATCCGCGGAAAAAGCGTGCTCATGATCGAATACGAAGTGTTCCGGATGTTGGTCCTTTTTCGGCGAGAAAGCCAGAAGCAACAGGAGTACAATAAAGATCCAAGCCGCGCGCATGCAGCTAAAATATGGAGAAAGGAGGTTCAGCCGCGAACAGGCACCCTCACCGCAGAGAACGCCCGCTGCTTCACGGAATAGCTGTGGCCCTTGGAGATGATATGCACCTTCATGCCTTCGATGCTGAAAGGCTCACCTTCTTCCACATCGGCGTAATCGCTGTAGCTGATATCGTGTCCGTCGAAGATCATCACCTGGCCGCTGCCAATGGTCTCACACATATCGGCGTCCGTGATAACAACACCCGTGTCTTCACCCAAGCCGATACCGATGGCGTTCGGATTGCTCGCAACAGCTTGGCTCAATCGACTGAAGCGGCCGCGCTCCACGAAGTGACTGTCAATGATCACATCCTGGATCAGCGAAGCGCCAGTGGTCATTTTCACACCACCTTTAACCAGACCCGAGGAGCTATGGCCCTGGTAGATCATGGTGCTGCTCATGCACATGGCACCGGCGCTCGTGCCGGCGATCACAAAACCTTCCTCCTCGTGGTACCGGCGCTTCATCAGCTCCAAAAAGGCCGTGCCCCCGAAAATTGTCGTTAAGCGCAGCTGGTTTCCCCCGCTCATCATAACACCATCGGCCTTGGCCAAGCGCTTGATCATATCGGGTTTTACGTGGCTCCGGTCGCGAATATCAAGCACATCCACGTTGTTAAGGCCAAGGCGCCTGAATGCCTCGATGTAATTGTTGCCTACTTCTTCTGGAATGCTGCTGGCGCTGGTCATTACGGCCAAG
>JANNYL010000515.1:0-19155 GCA_031410075.1 Flavobacteriales bacterium | reverse complement strand
CTACAACCTGAAATTCAGCCAAGAGATCCTGTTAGGAGTGTTCTACGAGCTACAGCGGCAGAATTGAAAAACCCCTAGCCTGCAGGCCAAGGGCTTTCA
The DNA here is from genome assembly GCA_031410075.1 of Flavobacteriales bacterium. Classification (GTDB taxonomy): domain Bacteria; phylum Bacteroidota; class Bacteroidia; order Flavobacteriales_F; family PHOS-HE28; genus PHOS-HE28. The sequence goes on along the minus strand of JANNYL010000515.1, from coordinate 19,056 downwards.
GAGAAAAACCAACATAGGATCAACGCTTGATGAACGTCTCGCCCATCTTGTTGTCGTAGTTCAGGTAGTAGAGGTCCTTTTTCAAGGTGCTAACATCGATCTTGTTCGCATAGCCACGCTTCACGATGTTGCCATATTGATCGTACACTTCATACAGTGTGTTGCCACTGAACAGGATCTCGTCCTTGGGTTTCAACGGGCTCCACGTGATCGCGCCAACAGATGCATCCGTGAACGTCACGCTCTGGCTGTATCGTGCCTTCTTGGTAAGGTCAACCTGCTTCACCCGGAAGGTGTTCTCACCGCTATGTGGCGTCACTTTGAACATATAGGGGTGCTCACCAGGTGTTCCGATGCCAGGCAGTTCACCCACCTTCACCCATTTGTTCCAGCGCTTTTGTTCGATCAGGAAGGGAAGCTCGCCGGTCTCGTTGCTCGTGGTCCACTTGTAGGTGCCATCGGCAGCCACTTCTTGTTTAACGATATCGAATGTGCTTTTCGGGCGAAGCACCTCAGGGTTCAATACCAATGGAGTGCAACCATCCTTGTGCTTGATCTTCACGATCACCTTGTCGCCAAGCTTCAGGCCGAAATTGTTCATGTCCACTTCAAAGGCACTGGAATTGATCTCGTCCGTAGCGATCTGATCGTTCACCGTTACCTCATAAACACAAAACCCGACGCCCGCTTCAGAGAAAGGATTTTGGATAAAGAGGTTCTTGCCCTGGTAGTTGCCTTCCAATACAAGAGTGCCAGCCCAAGCAGGAGCGCCCATAAGTAGGGCGGCCAGAAGTACGATAGGAGCACGCATCAAGATCTTGGTTTTCGGGGTCGCAATGTTAATCATAGTTGCTTGCATCACCTAACGCGCATGGATGTGGGCCAAGCCGCTGGGGCAGAGGTGCTAAAGGCTTTGGGCACCAAGTTCATGCCGGAATTGCTGGTGCAAGGCAGGAAACCATGCGGTCAACGTCCTGTTCATTGAACTGGGAGCCATCGATATCCTGCACGATGAACGTGCGGCTTCCAGCGGTAATAACGCGGTAGAAGTGCAGAAAGACCAAGCCCGGGTCATCAGGGAACTCACTACGGAAAACGAGCAGATCCGGTGTTTCCTTCACCACGGTGTTCTTTTGGAGAAGGTCCCGATCAAGATCCGCTTTCAAGCGGGCCAAGTCGCCGGGTTCTTCTGTAATGGCCATGCCGAAATGATCACCAATGGTGATCTCCAAGCGCCCGGTCTCCTCCTTCCACTGAATAACGGGATCCACGCCACCGGTCAGTTGCTTGTCCGGGGGAGTGAGCAACAAAGGCATGTCGTAAGCGACCAGGTCGATCACCGCATGCATGGCTGCCGCAGCGCTATCGGCTGCGGCTTGTGCTTTTGCAGCATCGGCCTTTCCATCGCCACAGGCGGAAAGGAACAATAAGGGCAACGCCCAGCAAGCGTGTTTCATGGTGCCGCGAAGGTGAGCGCGGGAAGTGGGACGGGCAACGGTCCATCCCACAAGTTGCACACGAAAGCTCGTTGGATCCCGAGGGAGAACAGGATCAGGGTGGCAAAGGACCATCGTACCGCACGCAGGGAGTATCGTCCCAGGGACAATAGCCGCGCAGGCCAAGTTCCTCGTGGGTCGTGTCTCCGGCCAATAGCTTGATCACGCCGAAAGGGCCATACAACCAATTGCGCATACATGCGGTGTCGATCGGCTGGGTATACATGGCCGGTTTGGCGAAATCGCGCAATAATTGGCGATAAGTGCTGTCGTTCAGGTGGTCCTGGTCGAGCAGCAAATAACAACCGGCCGGAAGTTCGAGGTAGCCGTTGCCCTCGGTATTCATTTCGATCGTATCGAGGATCGGTTCGTGCAAGTCGTTGATCGCGAACAGGCCCGTCGAGTCAACATGAGCCGCTCGAATGAACATCCTGCCGCGCCAAGGCGTCGCACGGGGGTATTCGCTTGGGTCCGGTTCCGCACCACCACAATAGGATGCCGTGTACGTACAGTGCAGATGCAGAATGCCGATCCCCGTGGACGTGAACGCGCCTTTTTGGTGAATACGGCAACTGAAAAAGACCAGAACGAAAAGTAGGGCAATGATCACCCGCATCGGTCAAGGATTTTTTGCCCAAGCCAATAGAACCAGGGGAAGAGTCATCAGGATCAAGGCGCCGATCACACACGAGAAGATCACGAGCAAACGAATGGCAAAACCAGAGCCAACTTGCCCCCAGCGCCGGATGATCACCGTGGAAAGAGCAAGCGTCCCGAGGAGGAAAGCGAATACCAGCAGCACTGCCATGACGGGCGAGGTTGCCGGTAGAAAGTTGCAGAGTACGCCAATGGCAATGGTGATCGACCCATCCCGGAACCACCCGTTCCGCGCGCGGTCGGTCACACTGCGGGATATGCGCAAGGCGAGCAGTGTGGTCGCAGCGATATACAGTGTCGCGAAATTGAGAACGGGCAAGGTCATAAGGTCATATGGTCGCGATCACCTTCAGCTCGATGGATATCGGCGTTGGCAGGCAATTGATCTCCAGTGTGGTCCTGCATGGTGGATCCACCTCGAAGTACTCCTTCCAAAGTCTGTTGTACGTGGCGAAGTCGTCTTTCATGTTGGTAAGGAAAACCGTCACGTCCACGATCTTTTCCCAGCCACTACCAGCATCCTCCAGGATCCACCGCACGTTCTGGAACACGCTCCGCACCTGCGTTTCGATATCGTAACTCGTGATGTTGCCGTTGGCATCCAGCTCCACTCCAGGGATCTTCTTCGACCCACGTTCCCTCGGCCCAACACCGCTCAGAAACAAAAGGTCGCCCACGCGTCGGGCATGGGGGTAGTGGCCAACGGGTTCGGGGGCTTTGTTGCTGTCGATGCTGCTCATGACTGGGTGATGTGCCCTGCAAAGGTGCTTGTTCAGGGTGGATCCGGGGTGACAGGACTTCAGCGTGGGTGATGCACCTTTGTGGTAGAACACTTACACCTATGCGCTTCGCCATCCTCTTCGCCTTTCTGCTTTGTACCGTCAGCGCGGCGCTGGCCCAGTTGACGTGGTCGCCTCGTACAATGCCTTTGAATACACTCACCGACCTGGCCATGGGTCCCAACGGCGAGCTGGTCACCTTCCTTACCACCAACCCCATTCAACCCATGGTGAGCACCGACCAAGGGGAGACCTGGCAAACACATCCGGGTGCGGGAGGCCCGAACGGCGTCGCGCTCATGAACACAAGTATGCATGTGAGCATCACCGGCACTATTCTGTTGTGGGGTACCAACGGCTCTGTCGGCGACGTTTGGCGCAGCAATGATGGTGGTAACACCTTCACACAAGTGGGCAGCACGAACGGTATTCCCACGTCGGGCTTCTTCATGGGGTTTGCCAGCAGCCCCTGGGGCGACCTTTACCTCTACGGTGATGGGGTCCTGCGTAGCACGGATGATGGGCAGACATGGTCCAACATCGTTCCTGGAACCACCTTCATTGATGTATTGACCGCAAGCACAACGAGCATCTTCGGCATGCACCTCGGTGTCCTGTACCAGGGGGGCGCGGACGGGGCTGGCTTTGCAGCGACCAACACCGGTGGTACGGATGTGACCAATGGCCAAGGACTTGCCCGGGGCCTCGATCAGCGGATCGTGGCGGTGGGCGGTGCGGATCGCGTGATCACAAGCACCGACGATGGCAGCACGTGGCAAACTGCGAACGCTGGGCTCAGTTCAACACCAGCGGAATTCCAGCATGTTGCCGCATCAGTGATCGCGGAACGATGGGTTATTGGCAAGCAGATAAGCGTGCGTTACACCGATGATGCTGGCGCCACATGGCAGACGGCGGAAACGGGTCTGGGACTGGCACAGAACGAACCCATCCAGGCCATCTTCTGTGATTCCGCTGGCACCTTTTATCTCTACGGGTACTTCCATCTCTATCGCTCGAACAGTTCCACCGGGATCGACGTATCGCAATTGGAGAAGGAAGAGGGGCCACTGTTCCCGAACCCAACAGATGGTGTGGTGCGTATTCCTTCTTCCTTCACTGGCCAGACCTGTCGGGTGATCGACGCGGCCGGTCGTGAGGTACTCACCGCTGCGGTGGGCTTCGATGGCATCCTGGATCTTGGTGTGTTGGAGGAAGGTCACTATACCCTGCGCTCCGCAGACGGTGCCCACTTGTTACCCGTGCACATCAACCACTGACAAGAATGAACCGGAGCGCCTGCATGAACGTTCATGCGGCGTGCCTCTGTTAGGGCCAGATCGGACAGCACACTTCATACACCCGCACTCACTTACCAAAACTCTCCCATGCATTACCGCCGCCTCGGCAATTCCGGCCTCCAAGTCTCTGAACTTTCGTTGGGTTCATGGCTCACCTTCGGCAAACAGATCACCGATGCCGTGGCCGAAAAGCTCATGCGCACAGCGTACGACAACGGTGTCAACTTCTTCGACAACGCGGAGATCTATGCGCGGGGCGAAAGCGAGAAGGTGATGGGCAAGATCCTGAAGAAGTCCAAGTGGTCCCGCGATTCATGGATCGTGAGCAGCAAGGTCTTCTTCGGCACCGGCGGAAAACTGCCTACGCAAGTGGGTCTGCACCGCAAGCATGTGATGGAAGCCTGCAACGATGCATTGAAGCGATTGCAAGTGGAGTACCTCGATCTCTACTTCTGCCACCGGCCGGACAAGAACACACCGATCGAAGAGACCGTTTGGACCATGCACCAACTGATCATGAGCGGCAAGATCCTCTACTGGGGCACCAGCGAGTGGAGCGCGCAGGAGATCATGGAAGCGCACATGGTGGCCAAGCAACATCATCTCATCGGCCCCGTGATGGAGCAGCCGCAGTACAACATGTTCCACCGGGACAAAGTGGAAGTGGAATATGGCCAGATCTACACGACGGTGGGACTGGGCACCACCATCTGGAGCCCGCTCGCTAGCGGCATCCTCAGCGGTAAGCACACCTTGGACGGTGACAAGTCCTCGCGCTTGCGCATGGCCGGGCTCGATTGGCTGCGCGAGCGTGAGCTCACCGAAGCTCGCCTCAAGAAAGTGGAGAAGTTGAAGGACATCGCGAAGAAGCTTGACCTGTCGTTACCCGTAATGGCACTTGCGTGGTGCTTGAAGAACCCGAACGTGAGCACAGTGATCCTGGGTGCGAGCAAAGAGGCGCAGCTGAAGGAGAACCTCGGTGCGGTGGAAGCGCAGGATAAGCTCACTCCCGATGTGATGGTGCGTATCGCGAAGGTGTTGGACAATGAGCCGGTGAGGCCGCAGTTCTGAGGGGTTCGCTTGGGCTACGCCGTACCCCGCCAATTTGGTCCATGCGCATTGCCGCATATAGTGCCTGCCAAGAGATCTTCGGCCTTTGCGTAGCATACCGGTTCGTGCTGATAGCATGATCTCATTTGAAGACCCTGGAAATTCGTTTACCGGTTGGCTCGCAGAGATCGCCTCATTCAGCACAGCATCCTCACGATCATTTGCACCGGTGTAGCGTTCGCCACTGGCTACCGTCCAACCCGCGTGTTCTGTTTCGCGGACACAGAAAGATGGAACATCATGCTCAAGGAATACGGTAGTGTTCAAAGCTCTTGTATACAGGTTGAAATGCGTCGCGCAGTTGGAAGTAGAGCGGGACCAGTGGAGTTTGTTCAAGATCTTCCGGATAACCACTTCGGTAGTGGCCCTGTACCTCCGCGTAGCAGTTCCGTGCGTGACCTCTGGGCACTCTTCCTTCAGTTAGGCGCCACCTGCACCACTAGGCTCAGGCCGGGAAGAGCAACTTGAACGTGGTGCCTTTGCCAAGCTCACTTTCCACCGAGAGCAGAACTCTGTGTGCGTTGAAGATGTTCCGCGCCTCAGTGAGGCCTAAGCCCATGCCCCCTTTGCGGCCGCTGAAGAAGGGTTGGAAGATCCTGTCGCGGTCTTCGGAGGACATCCCTTTGCCGTTGTCCCTTACAGTGACCAGAATGCGGTTCATGATCAGCTCGGAACGAATGCTCAACACGCCCTTCCCTTCTTCTGTCGCTTCCACGGCGTTCACCAATAAGTTGGTGAACGCGATCGTGAGTGTGGGCTTGTCCAACGGTATGTTCCGCAGGCTCTGGGCCAGGTCCGGCTCGATCTTCACCTTCAATAATTCGCACCTGTCCCTCACTTGTGCTATGGCATCGGTTAATACCTCGTTCACAGAACCAGGTCGCATTTTTATTTCCAACGGCCTGCTTGTGTGTAGCATCTCGGTGATCAACTGACCGATACGCTTGGCATTCCGGGTGATGATATCCAAGTAGAGCTGCTGTTCCTCGGATTGCGGGGCATCGGTTCCCAGTTGGTCCAAGGCGAGCTGGATGTTGGTGAGCGGGTTGCGTACCTCATGCCCGACCATGCGCGCGAAGCGACCGGTCACAGAGAGCCGTTCGCCTTCTTGCAGAAGGATCAACTGGCGCTTGGCCTCCGTAATGTCGGTGAAGGTGATCACAAGACCATCCAGAAGGCGCACCGCTGCAACGGAGATCGTGATGGCCAACCCGTTGCGGGTGAACTCTGTTTCGGTGAGTAGAGGTTCTCCGGATTCCACTACGTGGATGTACCTGTTGTACAACGAGGATCCTTTGTTCTCCGGGTGGATCTCCAGAATGGCATAGTTCATCATTTCCTCCGCCTTCTCGTGAACGATAGCCTCGGCTGCCTCGTTCATCCGCGTCCATTCGAAGCCGCTGATCTTCCCATCCTCATCTCGGATCGAATCGAACGCCATGATGCCGCTGGGGGAACTGTCCAGCACCCGTTTCCAACTTTGTTCGGCTTCTTCACGCACCAACACTTCCTTGGCCAGCTCCTCCGCTTTGCTCAACGCCGATCTCTCGGCTTGTTGCGTACGTACCACCTCCCGCAAGGTCCATGCAAGCAACAGCGCGATCCCAAGGAACAGGGCTCCGGCCAATATGCCAAGCAACCTGGGGCCGGATCGTTCAAGACGGCGGCCTTCAGCCTCCAGGCTGTGGAGAATAGCCGTTTGGCGATCCACCAGAAGTGATTCCGTTGCCCGCACGCGGTCCATGGCCTCTTTACCGCGCATGAGAATAACGCTGTCCGGCTGGCTTGATGCGGCAACACTGTTCCGTTGGTTTTCGACCAGCGTTTCAATGTACCTGAACTTGGCGTTGATCGCCGCGCGCAGTTGCTCCATCTCTTCCGCGGATCGGCGGTCTGCACCCATCAATACTTCGAGATGCTCGATTTCTGATGGCATTCGCCCCTTGGCATGATGCAAGGGTTCAAGAAACGCCGTGTCGTTCGAGAGCAGGTACCCACGTGCACCTGTTTCCGCGTCCTTCATCTCGGATAGAACCCCGTTCAGCTGGCTGATCACCGCGTGTGAATGGAGAACTTCCCCGTTCTGCTGCACGTAGCTCAGCAGGTTCCGGAAGGTTATCGCCAACAATATGCTCATCAGTGCAAGGCTCACAGTGGCAATGCCTTTCAACCACGCGTTCCGCCTCGCTTGTGTCTTCAACCTGACCGCTCCTTCCAGCATCTTCTGTCTGTTGCGCCTCTCTTACCGCAATGATCGCTCCTGAGAACAGCGGGGTTTGAAGATAGGTACTCGTTCACGCCTATGTCGCCGCACACGTGAGTGGTGCCCTGTCATCGAGTGTGGTGTTCCTTGCCCGCTCTGTGGAATTACTTCCTGCAACGGAATGACAACCGGGTCAATGCCCCAAGCCCGGTAGTCACTAGCCGCAGTGCTTTCGTGAGAACGGCGTCATTGGCACGGATCAGGCGTCTACCGTTTCTGAAAACCTCCATCCCGGCCCGGCTTCCGTACCGGATCCCTAACCCACACAACAATGATCAATGCAATGCACCCACGAACCACACGACAGTCTATTCGCGCGCTCTTCACTTGCGCGTTGGCCATCGCGTTTTTAGCCGCCTGCAACCAAGGGCCCAGCCCTGAGGAATTGGCGATGAAAGCCGAGAACGCGCGCTTGACGAACGACCTACAAGGCCGCGACTCACTGATCGGAGACATGACACGCTCCTTCGATGAGATCGAGAAGAACATCGAGATGATGGACGATCGCCAGAAGTTGATCGCGAACAACACTTCCGAGCAAGAACTCAGCGTGAACAAGAAGGAGAGGATCGTCCGTGATCTGCAGTTGATGAACGGCTTGATGAAGGAAAGCCGCGACCGCATCAAGGATCTCACCGCGCGCTTGGACCGCTCGAAGATCGACGCCAAGGGTCTGCGCAAGAAGTTGAAGGAGTTGGACCTGCAACTGGCCCAACGCGACAGTACGATCATGTACATGAAGGACGGTCTGCTGGCCCGTGATTTCCGCATCGATCAGATCAACAGCAACTTGGATTCGATCACCATGGTGGTTGCGAGGCGTGAAGCCGTGATCGACCAACAGACCACCGAGCTGAACAAAGCCTTCTTTGTGATGGGCACGGAGGAGGAACTCGAAGCGAAAGGCATAATTACCAAGGAGGGTGGCTTCATCGGCATCGGCAGGCACACGGCGCTGAACGGTGAAGCATCTTCTGCGACCTTTACCCAGGCCGATGTGCGCGACCTGCACCGTATTCCTGTGCAAGCGAAGAAGGCCGAGCTTATGAGCGAACACCCAGCCAGTTCATACGAGTTGGTGAAAGAGAATGACATGATCGCTTACTTGGAGATCAAGGATGCCGATGCGTTCTGGAAATTGTCCAAGTACGCGGTGCTCGAAGTGAAGTAGGTTTTCCTGCCACCAAATGAGTGGCCCCGATGCGCGGAATGAAATTCCGAGGCATCGGGGCCACGCTGCGTTCGGCCCATGGCCTGCACACACCCCGTGGGCATGTTAAGCGTCAATATGGGGTGTTCCATCCCCATAGGAATGCCCAATGTGTAGAGAAGTCCGATAAATGCATGCACAGGACCCGATCGGCACAGTTGTGCTTAGTGCGCACCTGGACCAAAACACCAACAGATGAGATCAACGCACTTCCTATTGACTTTCGCCAGCCTCTTGGCAACAACCATCACCGACGCCCAAGGCCCTGTCTTCGGGGTAAAGGGCGGACTTTCCTACAGCAACCTGTACGCTGATGATGCAAATGACAAGAACGGTCGCATCGGATTCAACCTCGGCGTGCTCGGGCGCACGGATCCCGAACAGTCCATCGGCCTCCAGCTGGAACTGCTCTACACGACCAAGGGCGAAAAGTTCACGTACGACGGCTTCTTCATCGATCAGGAGTTCAAGTTGAACCTTGGCTATGTCGATCTACCGGTGATGGTGTCATTCCGCGCGGGTGAGGCGCTTGAATTTCAAGGTGGGCTCTACGCAGGGCTCCTGATGAGCGCGAACCTCTCTTCGAGCGGCGACTTGGGAACCAGTTCCGATGATCTGGACAAGGACAACTTCAACGCGCTCGACTACGGCCTGGTGGGCGGGGTCGCCTTCAATGCAGGAGCCATTCAAGTAGGCGCACGATACAACTTCGGCCTGAGCAAACTGGCCAACTCGGATGAGGCAGAGCTTATCCTCGGCGACGCGAAGAACGCTTATGCACAGCTGTATGTCGCCTTCGGATTCGGACAATAGTGCACGACATCCCGGGAACGACCATTGCGCAAAGCCGTGAACGCTCTTACGGATGTTCGCAAGACCAACTCCACATGCACTCAGTAACACATATGAAGACCGCGCCAACCACCCCACCAGCCGACCGAAGCACCCAGGAACAGACCGTAAGCCCCCGTGTGAACGGTAAGCGCCCTCGACTGAAGCCTTCTGCGATGAACATGGACAAGCATATGTTCTTGGGAGAGGATCCGGTAACCAACCCCGGACAGGAGGGAACAGGCGCACGTCCGGAAAGTGGCGCTGCCGATGGCCCCGCAGCTTCGGGGCAGTGATACCATAGCGAACCAAGAACCCGCAGAGGGCAACACCGTGTTGCCCTCTGCGGGTTTTGCTTGTCCGCCCAGTAAACACCGGGCGCGTTCGTTAGACCTTCTCCGTCGCCTTGTTGTCATCAACACCAGGCGCTTCATGCTTCGCCTGGGGATTGTTGGGGTCCAAAGGCTTCTTGATGGCGTCACCAACGGTGGTCGGGTCCTTCACCTTGTTCTCGTCGCTCCGATAGCTAGCGGGTTTGTTCGCTGGCGCTCCGGCAGGAGTCTTCGTTTCGTTGTCGGTGGGCGTGTTCGTCGGCTTATCGTTCGTCGTTGTCATGGTCTTCGGGTTTTAAGGGTTTACTCTCTCGGTGTGGCGTTACCGATCACGCGCCATCGTTCCCATCCGCATGCGCCATCAATACGGATCGCAGCGGGGGCGGCCTGCTCCGCCATTCCAATAGCATCGCAAGCACAAGGAGCGTATGGGCCCTTACGGGGAATTCGCGCCTCGATACATGGCATCCCCTCCACAGTGTCGCAGCCAGTTACCGGTGCCTGTGTGCTGCCGGACCGATGGCACGATGATGGACCCTCTCCGTACGCCACTATCGGCCAACCCCAACAACCAACACACATATGAGAACGACGACCCTCGCCATAGCACTGGCCATCCTCTGCGCTACAAGCGTACAAGCTCAGGATACGAAAATCGACATGGCCGCGACCAAAGAGCACGGCTGCATGATGATGAGTGACAGTGTGAGCTCCTCGCTCGGACTAACTACGGATCAGATCGCACAAGTAAAGGCCAGCGATGCGCGGTGCATGAAAGCCTGCGCGAAAAGCGATACGAACCCGACCGGTAAAATGGACAAGGCAGCTATGAGTGCCCACGACAACGAAATGAAGATGATCCTCACCGCCGAGCAGTATGTGAAGTGGAGCGCGATGTGCAACATGAGCAAGGCCGATACGGACAAGAAGCAGCCGAAGAAATACTGACCAAGCTCGCACGACTAGCGGAGACCGGCATTTCACCCGGCGAAGTGCCGGTCTTTCCGTTTCCGGCCTGCGATCTGCGACTTACCAAGCACAACCTACCGACCATGGCACGCAAGAAGAATCTCATCCTCATCGAACCGATACACGACCGCTTGAAGACGATAAAGGTGCGGCTCGATGCCCGTACCGTGATCACCCTTGGCAACCTCCATGCGCTCGAGTTCTGGAAGCAGCGCTACCCACTGGCCGAGGTGATCGGCTAAGCCCTGATGGGTCACCGAACGCTCTCACTGGATCTGGTCGACAACCTGCGAAAACACGAACGCGTGTTGCTGCGCAAGTACGGTGGGCGGCTACGTGTGGACAAGATCACACGTGATGGGAAAAGCGCGATTTGTTCCATAGCACCTGTGCGTAGACCATGGTTCCGCGCGCTGCGTTCGGGACAAGAGCTGGTCGCACTAGCCCACACCGCCCTCGTTCCTCTATACCAGATAGGCCTTACCCCGATGGTCACTGCGTTGCCAAAACAACCGAAGTCTTCGTTCCCCAAGGTGGATAAGAACGATCCATTTGGACTTCGCTCCGCGTTGAACGATCGGTATACAGAAGCGATACATCCTTCGAGCATCGTGGATGTTCCGCTCGCGGTGAAACGGATCGGTTAAGCCTCTTTCACGCTGAGTACAAAGTTCTGGAAAAGACGTTCCTCTTAGACCTGCTCCAATGCGCCGCTTGTTCAGCGCATTTCTGAGCGGGCAAAAAACTTGGACCATACTCAAGGAGATCGAGTTCGGCTTCTTCTAATTTTCCACAGAACCCCAGCGCTGCGGACGAGGAAGGAATTGAAGTGGTGTCGTTCCGCCATGAGCATGGCTCGATCAAAGCTCTTCAATGCACTCTCAGTCGAGCGCTGAACGATCTGTTCCCAGGAATGCGCAGTAGTTGCGGACCAACGCGGCGCAAACAGGGTTGCGTTCAAGATCCTGTCGTGATCACGCTTGCCTCCGGCCCTTTATTCGGCGGCGTCTCGGCGATCTTCCGTGCTTTCAAATTACGCTCGATGATCACCGAGAGCATAAGGCCCATCACGCAATAGCTCAGGAAAAGGTAGAAGCCCAGCTGTAGCTCCGAACGGTTCGTGGTAAGCAATTGAATGCTCGATCCATAGGATTCGAGTTGGTCCAATTGGTTGCTTATGATCCCACTGAAACCGATGTACGACATGAAAATGGCCACCACGAGGACATCGGCCATGGACCACTTGCTGGCTTTGAACACCAAGAAACGCGACACAACACCACGAGGTGCTTTGCCGCGGATAAGAGTAACCAGCGAGGTGATCAATTTGGCGAACGGGATCACCACACTGAACGCAAGGATCAGAAACCCCACCGCCATAAGACCGAAGTCATCATGATCGGCGAGCAACACGCGCACTACTTCCATTATGCTCTTGCTCTGGTAGAACAGGATCTGGTCTGTGAACACCACCGGTTCGCCCAGTAGTTCGAACGAGAAGCTGCTGATGGTCGCTTCGATGTCGATCATGGGTAGTGAAAGACCGGCGGCGAGCAAGCAGAACGCTGCGGCCACCATGACCACCAGTTCGAACCGGTCGAGGTGTCCACCGAACAGAAAAAGACCGACCAGGGCGAGTACAGTGACCACCATGGTGACGAAGTGGATCAACCCGCTCCTGGCCAAACTGTCCGTTCGCTCATTGAGCAATTCAATGCACGGTTGCTTTTCGGTGCATCCATATTTCGCCAGCACGGAGTTGAAGAGCGCATAATCCATCTTCGCCATGGTGCGGTCCGCCAATGCGTTGAACTGATCGAGCACAACATTGCGCAATTCCTCTCGGTTCTTCGGGTCGTTCAGATAGTCCAACACCTGGTCCGCGTAGCGTGGTACGCCCGCCTTGATCACGCTGATATCCACGAACAGATCAAGAAAGGTCTTCCGTAACAAACCCTTCAACCCGCTCTTCTTGTTGTTGGTATTTACCACCGACTCCACCTGCGCGATCATCTTGTACATGAGCCCTTCGATCTGCGCTTTCAGATCGGCCCTATTCTCGGCAGTGATCTCCAGCGACCTGATCTTCTTGCTCACAAGATCCGAAAGAATGGAGCGCCATTGGTCCACATTGAACAGACCGTAGCTTATGTGGCCGATCTCCTTCAGGTCGGCTTTCATCTCGCTGCGCTCTACTTCGGTGCGGTGCACATGCCAACCACAATACCCAATGATGGCCAACAACGCAATACAGAGTAAGCGACGCAAAACATGGGGTTTCGTCGTGGTGCGCTCGTTCATGAGATGCTCCTTCGGTGGACTGTGCAGAAGTCTTCGGTGTAACGAGCCTTGATCACTTCGCCAACTTCAAACGCACGCCCGCGGATGCATGATAGAAATTCACCTTGGGGTTCGTGCTGAAGGGATCACCATCGAACACATTGCTCATCGCCACATCATAACCAGCGTTCACGAAGAGGAAGCCGAGCGTTATCTCACCCGCAAAGCCGAGGTACCATTGCGTACCGCGAGTGGTAACACTGAGTTCTTGTTGATCGAGTTGCGAACTCAATCCGATCAATGCCGTGGGTCCACCCATGATGCTCGCATTGAAGTCCAGATCCTCCGACTGGTCGATCAGGTTGAAGCCCAACATTAACGGCACCCGCAATGAGCGGGATGTGTACCTGAACTCTTGGGCTGGAATATCAGCGGCGGTGGTATAGGTGAAGTTCAAATTGCGCACAAGAAAATGGATGCCCGGTTCCAAGAACCAACGCTGTCCCAGTTTCACATCGGCACCGAATTGATAACCTCCGCGACCGATCCACCCTTCATCTCCGGCCTTCTGCACATTGGACCCATTGTAACCTGCGGACAAGTGGAATTCTTGCGCTTTCATCGGTGTAACGATCAGCACGGTACTGCCAACGATCAACGCGGAAAGGAGCGTTCTCATGTTCATGTGTTTGTTTTCTCCTTCCACTAGAGCAGATCATCGACCGCTTGGAACGAACAGCCTGCGTAGCCTTGTTCCTACCCGGAAAAGCATGTGCCCATGCGCAAGAGAACGCTGATTTATTTCCACAGATCGTGGAGTTTTCGCCCACCTGCTCCGCGTTGACCTTAGGGTCGATGTGGTCCTGCGCACGCATCGATCGTAGCACCTGCCGGCCTTTCCGCAGAAAGCCAGAGCATGGTACCAGTCTTGAACGTATAGCAACACCACCGCACTGGAGCAGTGGATAAACCTTGATAAAAATGGACAATTCAACTGGAAAAACGGCGCTCGCGCTGGTAGTAGGCATCGCTGCTGGCGCTGCACTCGGATTACTCTTCGCACCCCGTTCGGGCAAAGAGACGCGTGCGGCGTTGCTGCACAAGGGCGAAGACCTGCAGGAGGATGTGGAAGAGCGCATAGAAACTGCGCGCAAGGAGTGGAGCAAGGCAAAAGGCAAAATGGCCGACGCCGCTTCGATGACGAAGGATGAAGTGAGCGATTTCGTTCAGTACATGTTCAAGGAGGGCAAGCGTACCGCCGGTCGTGTGAAGGATGAGGTGACCACGAGCGCGAACGAGATGGCCGACCGTGCCAAGCGTGTCGCCGAAGACCACAAGCAGTCCGCTCGCGCGAACTGATAGTTATAACCACCCACGCCTTCGCCAGGTTATGGCGCACAACGTATGGAACCCACCACCCGTCCCGACTTCAGCGAAATGCTGAACGAAGTGAGCCTCGATGCCAAGAAATTCTGGTTCGCGCAACGCGAGTATACGTTGATCATAGCGAGCGAGAAGACGGCGAAAGCCGGACGTTCTATAGTGGGTGGCATGATCATACTCGCTCTTGTCAGCTTGGTGGTGCTGATGATGAGCATGGCCGCTGCCTACCTGGTCGCAGACCGGGTGGGCAGCATTGCCGTGGGATTCCTCATCGTGGGCTGCGGCTACATCGTGTTGATGGGGCTCTTCATCTTGCTGTGGAAAACCGTTCTCGGTGATAAGGTGCAACTCGACATCATCAACGCCTTCTATGACAAAGACTGATCGCTTCAACAGCTTGGCCGAAGTGCGCACGCACCGCGACCAACTCCGGGCAGAGCGGGATGCACGCTTGGATGATCTGCATGTGCATTGGGAGAACGTGAAGGACAAGGAATTCCGGCGCGGGCTTATGCTCGATGCGGCTTCGGACCTGTTCCGCATGAAGAAGGGGAACGGTGCCTTAAGTGCTCTCGCCAACGGCGTGAAAATGGCCGGCGGCTGGTTGCCCATAGTAGGTCCATTGCTCGGAGGCCGCAAAGGCCTGTTGGGCAGTCGCGTTTTCTGGACAAGTCTCAGTGTGGCTCTGCCCCTCTTGGTGAACAAGGATGGTGCATCGCGGATCGGCGAACTCTGGGACGGGGTTCGCAACGGTTTCGATAAGGTGAGAGCATTCGTTCATAAGCGCACGGGCACCGAAGAAAACGAGCTATGAGCACCGAAGGTCCGAGCGATCCCAATACTCCGTTCTTGTCTTCGGCCCACGAAGGTGGCACATCAAGCGTTGCGGCGGTCCACCATCGCAAACGCCGTTGGTGGCGTGTCCTGCTCATCGTGGTTGGCCTATTGGTGTTGGTCCGTATCGCGCTGCCGTACGTTCTGCTGCATCTCGCCAACAAGCGTTTGTCGTCGATGCCGAGCTACTATGGCCACATCACGGACCTGGACCTTGCATTGATACGTGGTGCTTACCGGATCGATGCGTTCTACCTCGACAAAAAAGACAGTGTCTCACAGAAGCGCACGCCTTTCATGAGCGCCGACCTGATCGATCTTTCAGTGGAGTGGAAGGCGCTGTTCGATGGCTCGCTGGTTGGCGAACTCGTGATCGATGGCCCGGAATTGCGATTTACAAAAGAAGCCGCAGAACCTGCCGAAGCGCTCAAAGACACCGCCGACTTCCGATCACTGTTGAAGGACTTCATGCCGCTGAAAGTGAACCGCGTTGAAGTCCATCGCGGTGTGCTCCGGTATATCGATCACGGATCAAAACCGAAGGTGGATGTGCAAATGGACGCGCTCGACGTGCTCGTTCTCAACCTTACCAATGCAGCGGATTCCAACAAGCTCCTTCCTTCGTCTTTGCGTGCTACCGCCAAGGTGTACGGAGGGAACCTCACCTTCAACATGGGTCTCGCTCCCTTGGCGGAAAGCACGCGCTTCGACATGAACGCGGAGCTGGTGCATACCGATCTAACGCGCATCAACGACCTCTTCAAGGCATACGCCAACTTCGATGTGAACAAGGGCAGTTTCGGACTGTACGCCGAAATGGCAACGCGCGATGGTGCGTTCACTGGCTATGTGAAACCCTTGATCAAAGACCTGGATGTTGTGGGACCGGAAGACAAGCGCGATGGTCTTTTCCGGAAACTCTGGGAAGCACTGGTGGTTGCTGCCGGAGGTTTGCTCAAAAATCCCGGTACGGACAATGTGGCCACCAAAGTGATTTTCGAAGGCCGACTCGATAAACCCGAAGTGGGTGCTTGGGGCGCGGTGATCGCTTCTCTTCGGAACGCGTTCATCACAGCACTCCCGCCCACGCTCGATAACGAGATCAACATCGCCACTTTGGGCAACAAGGCTCCCGGAAAAAAGAAAGGGTTCTTCAAGAAACTCTTCGGAAAAGGAGACGAGCCAAAGGACACACCCAAGCATGGGAAATAGAACTCTCGTGCAGCGCGGTCAACATGATCTCCGTTGGTCGTCGGCAATTTGCCATCGGCCACACACGCACCAAGGTTGATCCACATGGACCCAGCGAACAAAGCGTCCGGTGCCCTGCACACTATCGTGGAAGAAGTAGGGGAGGTCGCCCGCTTCACAGGACGTTTTTTTCAAGAGGCTTTTCGACCCCGGTTCGAGTGGCGCGAGCTGACCCGTCGGTCCTATTTGAACGGCTACCTGTCTCTCCCTTTGGTGGCCATCACAGCATTCATCATGGGCCTCGTGCTCACGATACAATCGCGCCCAACATTGGCCGACTTCGGTGCGGAAACTATGCTGCCCGCCATGGTGTCCATTTCCGTGGTGCGCGAGATAGGTCCGGTGATCACCGCATTGATCTGCGCCGGCAGGATCGGTTCGAGCATGGGCGCGGAACTGGGCAGCATGAAGGTGACCGAACAGATCGATGCGATGGAAGTATCCGGGACCAACCCCTTCAAATTCCTGGTTGTTACGCGCGTTTGGAGCACGATCTTGATGCTGCCCTTGTTGGTGGTCCTGGCTGATGCCATCGCGATCTGGGCGTGCTACATCGGTGTGAACATCAAGGGGTCAGTGAGCTGGAACCTCTTTCAACAACAGGTGTTCGATGCGCTCGTGTTCGCTGACGTGCTGCCGGCCCTCACCAAATCGATCTTCTTCGGATTGGCGATCGGTGTTGTAGGGTGCTACAAAGGCTTCACGACGGAAAAAGGAACTGAAGGTGTTGGGCGCGCAGCACACTCCGCCGTGGTGCTTGCATCCTTGCTCATCTTCATACTCGACCTGGTCGCCGTGCAGATCACCGAGATCATGGGACTGAACTGATGGAAGACCAAGAAACAACCACGATCAGTGCGCCCACTAACATCAGCGCGGATGCCGAGGTGGTGATCGACATCAAAGACCTGTGGAAATCCTTCGGAGAGAACAAGGTGCTGCAAGGCTTCGACCTCACCGTGCGCCGTGGTGAAAGTGTAATGGTCCTTGGAAAGTCCGGCTCCGGAAAGTCGGTACTGATCAAATGCATCGTTGGTTTGCTTAGGCCCGACAAGGGAAGTATTTCCGTGATGGGGGAAGACATGCTCGCGTTGGAACATGACGCGCTGGATCGCGTTCGTGTGAAGATCGGATTCCTCTTCCAAAGCAGTGCGCTCTACGATTCAATGACCGTTCGTGAGAACTTGGAATTCCCGCTGCGCCGACATTGGATCGCACAAGACGGCAACGATAGCGAAGCATTGGTGAAGGAGGCATTGGAGAACGTGGGCCTGATGAACACGATCGACATGTACCCCAGCGAACTTTCTGGAGGCATGCGTCGGCGCATAGGCTTGGCGCGAACATTGATCCTGAAACCAGAGATCGTACTGTACGACGAACCAACCACAGGTCTCGACCCCATCACTAGCAAAGAGATCGTGGAGTTGATCCTGCGGTTGCAGCAGAAGTATGGTACCTCTTCTGTGATCATCTCCCACGACCTGAACGTGGCGAAGCTCGCAAGCAACCGGATCGCAGTGCTCATGGACGGTCGCAACCATGCCGAAGGGACCTACGATGAACTCTACGCTTTGGACGACCCCAAGGTGAAACCATTCTTCATTTTCATGTGATGGCCAGCGAACGTACCAATACCTTCAAACTCGGGATCTTTGTGCTCTCGGGCGCTGTGGTCCTTGTTCTGGGCCTCTATCTCTTGGGCCTGAAACAGGATATGTTCAGCCGAACGCTGGATGCAACGGCTCGCTTCGCCGAGGTGAACGGCTTGCGCGAAGGGAACAACGTGCGGTATGCCGGGATAGATGTTGGAACGGTGAAGGCGATCACCATTGTGAGCGACACGGAAGTGGTGGTGGAGATGATCATCCGCCGCGACGCAGCTTCCCATATCCGCGTGAACGCCATCGCCAGCATTGCTTCGGACGGGTTGATGGGCAACAAGCTGGTGAAGATCGAACCCGGCGACGGGTCGGGTGTACCATTGGCCGATGGCGCCATTCTCATCGGTTCACCCGGGATTGATACGGATGCGATGTTGCGTGTACTCGGCACATCGAACGATAACCTGGTCGCTATCACCGGCGATCTGCGCGAACTCACCCACCGCATGAACACGGCAAATGGTCCACTCGCTTTGCTTACAGATACGATGCTCGTAAAGGATGTGCGTTCCATCATGGCGGACCTGAACGGAGCAGCCTCCAACGCCCGTTCGATTACCGAGAGAGCGGACCACCTTGTGCAGGATCTGCAAGCAGGGAAAGGGGTAATGGGCGTACTGGTAAGCGACACCACCGCTGAAGACCAAGTGCGAGAAATGCTCACTGCGCTTGGTTCGGTGTCGGATTCCCTGACGG
>JANNYL010000514.1:0-13989 GCA_031410075.1 Flavobacteriales bacterium | reverse complement strand
TTGCTCGCCGGCGTGAAGGCGATCGGTGAGGCGTATGGGTTCAGCACAGTGTGTTATGGCCACGCGGGAGATGGGAATCTCCATGTGAACATCATCAAAGGTGAACTGAGCGATGAATTCTGGGAACACACGCTGCCCAAGGCGATCCGGGAGATCTTCCAACTAACGGTTTCATTGGGCGGAACCCTTAGCGGTGAGCATGGCATCGGGTTGGTGCAACGAGCCTATATGGACATCGCTTTCAGCCCCGTTCAGTTGAACCTGATGCGCGCGTTGAAGAGCGCCTTCGATCCGCAAGGGATCATGAACCCCGGCAAGGTGTTGCCTCAGTAATTCGTTGTGCTGGTGACTTGTTTGCGCAGGAGTCGACCATTGTCAAAGTCAGCCTCCCAATTCACTTGACCCGCGTTGTCCAGTTCGATCCAGTGTCCGTGGTTGGCACCGTTCAAAAATTCTCCTTGCAGAAAACCCGCTGGTCTACCGTTCGACCGGAACCAATGCAAATGTCTGCCTTGTTGTTTGCCGTTCTTGAAGGTGCTCCACTGTTCCGGTGAACCATCCGCAAAGAACTTGAACAATGGCCCATCAGGAAGACCGAGCGTGATCTTTTCCGCTCGCAGCAATTGGCCTTGTGGACTCCAATAGCACTGAATACCGTCCTTCTTGCCGTTGGTGAAATGTTGCAGTGAGGCGATGGCTCCATTGGGATGATATCGATGCCACCAAGAAACCGGCTGACCGTGCAAATTCCAACCGGTGCAGCGTATACGTCCATCGGCGGAATACAGAACGAAGGTCCCATGTTCGAGTCCATCGACGCGGTCGACCAACGCCCGCACATGTCCGTTGCGATCAAATACCACCGAACGGACCATCCGTTCGCCACAGGATGCGAGGAGGCAACAGAGAGCGAACCAGAAAATTGAACGAAAGGCGGATCGCATGCGCATTGAACGCACACAAGGTACCGATCAGGCCAGCGAGGCGAGCAAGTCTTTGAAGTGTGGCATGAGCCGTATCCCTTTCTCCGGATCCTTCATTGCCGTTGCTGCTACGCGGGAGCCGGTGAAGCGGAAGCTCAACCTTGGGTCGGGCATGAGCGAACGCAGGCTTTCCAAATACTTCGGTAACCCATCACTCTGCGGAAAGGCAGTGAAAATGCTGATGAATTCGATCGTACCGGGAAACTGAGCGGCCACTTGCGCAAGATCCTCGATCGGTACGCTCTGCCCCAGGTAGAGCACGCGTTCGCCGGCTGTCCGAAGCAGGTAGTGCGTGTACAGCAGGCCCAATTCATGGATCTCATCTTCCGGCAGATAAAGCACGAACAAGGCGCCATTCTTTTTGGTAACAGGTCCGGCGGAGTCGATGCCGACAACGAGTTTTTGCCTTACCAGATAGCTGACGAAATGTTCTTGGGCCGGGCAGATCGCGTTGCTTTGCCACAACACCCCGATGTGTTCAAGAAGCGGCACGTACAGTCGTTCGATCAAGGCACGGAACCCGGATTCTTTCCTGAACTGTTCGGAGGTGGATTCGAAGAGGTCCGTGTCATAGCTCACCATCGCGAGCTTCAATGTGTTCAGCTGGTCGGTGGTATCCGACGAAAGCTGGGCCAACTCTTTTACATGGCTTTCCCTTTCATCCTTCGATAATGCCGCGACCTTGGAGATCTTGACGCCATGGCGGTTCAGGAAGGCCACGTTCAGAATGGTCTTCAACTCGTCCACACTGTAAGTGCGGATATTGGTGTCGGTCCGGTCTGGCTCGAGCAGGCCATAACGCCGCTCCCAAATGCGGATCGTGTGGGCTTTTACGCCGGAGAATTCCTCCAGGTCGCGAATGCTGAAACGAGTTAGGTATGGCCCCATGGAAGCGTGGCGAAACTAATTGGGTCTATGAAATGTGTAACGTATAGAACAAGGCGTTGTTCACAGCTCCAACGGAACGGGGCTTCCTATTGAGGAAGCCCCGTTCACTATGGCAGAGAGACGATCAACGCACCACTTGCACGGGCATCGTACGAGCGGCGTTTCCGTTCACAATGGTCAACTGGTAGGAACCTGTAGCGAAATCGCTTACGGAGAAGTTCAGGTAGTTCTCTCCTTGTTGCAATTGCGTGTTGGAACGCTCCAGGATCAAGCGACCGCTCAGGTCGGAGATGCGAACGGTCGTGCGGGTATCGATGGTGGCGTCAAGTGCAACGGTGAGGTTATCAGTTGCAGGGTTTGGCCAAACGTTCACACGTGAGAGGTCGCCGATGTTCTCGTTGATGCTGGTGGAAATTGGCAACTCCACAAGGTTGCCACCTGAAGCGAGGGCTACCCACAAACCGAAGGCTGGACCATTGCTGTTCTGCGCTGGTGCAAGGAAGCCGCTGGCGAGCACCGTGATCGCTGCATCCGTGAGACCGAGTGTGGCCAAAGGAGCATCGTAGGTAACAACGGGTGTACCATCGGACAATTGCACTTGAAGCACATAGTCGTTGGTAGGTACTTCGAGGTAGTTCGTGTAAGAACCGTAGGCCAGGTCGTTCACAAGCGTAGCGTTCACAACAGATACCTCAGCAACGTCCACAACGGGTGCGTCCGTGGCACCGTGGAACACGAGGATATCCGTGTTGCCAGCAACCGCAGCTGCTTCACGTGAATCAGCTTTCACGTACAAGTTGAAAGGAGCAGGAGGGTTGTAACCGCTGCCGCTCACGATACCGTTGGCGGTGATGATGTAGGTGCCTCCCTCGTCGAGTGTGTAGGGGAAAGTGGCGATGGACTCGCTGGCATTCGTGCTGTTCGCAGGAGCGATGCCCACGGTGAACTGGATGGTTGCAGGTGCATCAATGAACGCGGATGCGGTACGGAAGGCGAAGTTGTCGATCAACAAGGTGTTGTCCAACCAAACGTCAACAGTGCTTGCAGCGAGGTCCGCGCTGTTGTGGATCACTTGCACGCGAGCCGTAGGATTCGCAACCAATGGCAGCGGGATCAAAGCGCCGCCTGTTGGCAGAGCCACCCAAAGACCGAAGGCTGGACCATTGCTGTTGTTCGCAGGGTTCAGGAAGCCGCTGGCGTATACGGTAAGAGCTGCACCGGCCAGACCCAAGGTCTGCAATGGAGCCGCGTAGGTAGCCACGATGGCTGCGTTGTCAGCTGTGCGCACTTGCACTGTATAGTCAGCTGTCGGCAAGTTCAAGTAGCCTGCGAAATCACCGTAGCTGGCGTTGTCCACAGCTGTAACGTTCAACACACCGCTTTCGAAAACGTCAACGGTTGGTGCATCGGTGCTGCCATGGTACACAAGTACATCGGTGTTCGTAGGCAACGTTGCCGCTTCTTGACCCAAGTCAGTCGCATTGAGGCTGAACGGCGTGTTCGGCGTGTAGCCCGAGCCGCTTACAATACCTCCGGCAACCACTACATAGGTACTGCCTTCAGTCAAGTTGAAGATCTGGTTGTAGATGGCATCGGCAGAAGAAGTGCTGTTTGCGGGTGCGATACCTACGTTGAAGGCGATCGTCGCCGGTGCATCGATGAAGGCAGAAGCCGTGCGGAAAGCGAAATCATCGATCAGCAATGCGTCGTTCAAGTAAACGTCCACAGTGCTTGCGGCCAGATCGGCGCAGTTGTGCACCACTTGCACGCGGGCAGTTGGGTTGCCTACCAAAGGCAACGCTACCAAGGCGCCACCGGAAGGAAGAGCGGCGTACAGACCGAAGGCTGGTCCGTTGCTGTTGTTCGCTGGGTTCAAGAAACCGCTTGCCAGAACAGTGAGCGCTGCGCCTTGCAGACCAAGTGTCTGAAGTGGAGCCGCGTACGTGGCCACGATCGCTGCATTGTCGGCTGTGCGAACTTGCAGTGTGTAATCGTTGGTAGGAAGGTTGAGGTAACCTGCGTAGTCTCCATAGCTGGCGTTATCTACAGCGGTGACATTCAATACGCCGCTCTCGTACACGTCCACTGCAGGTGCATCGGTGCTACCGTGGTAAACGAGCACATCGGTATTCGTACCGAGGGTAGCCGCCTCCTGACCTTGAGCAAAAACAGCAAGGCTGAAACCCGGGTTCGGCGTATATCCAGAGCCGCTAACGATACCGCTGGCAACGATCACATATGTCCCGCCGGCAGCAAGGGTGAAATCCTCTTGGTAGATGGCATCACTGGCCATCATGCTGTTCGGTGGCGCGATGCCAACCGTGAACTGCAAGTCCGATGGAGCATCGATGAACGAAGAGGCCGTGCGGAAGGCGAAGTTGTCGATGAGCAGGACGTTGTCCAGCCATACATCAACAGTTGCCGCTCCGAGATCGGCGCAATTGTGGATCACCTGCACACGCGCTTGTGCGAAGGACGAAGTTGCCGCGAGCAGCGCGGCGCTGATTAGAAGGGTCCGGTTAGAGGCCATGATCGTTGGGGTTTGAAGACTGTTTTTTGATTGGTTGCGACACAGAAACACGCCTACGTTCTGTTTTGTTCATGGAACATTGAAAAAAAATAAACAACCCGTCCCGGGATAAGGGCCTTAATGGCCCCGAAGGCCTGTCTTTACTGGGCCTTCGGATGATTTTGGATAATTGGACCCAGAGGGTCAGTTCTTCACCAATCGGGCTGTCCAGGACAGAACCGTTGAGCGAACACTCACCAGGTAGACGCCTGGGGCATGACCCCTTAGGTCGATCGCCCCCGGGCTAAGGTGTTGAGGGGCAGTCTGTTCGAGAACAATGCGGCCGATAGCATCTACTACGCTGATACGGAGCGGTCCCGATACCCCAGGGAGGTCAAGTGAAAAAAGCCCTTCACCATCCACCGCATGCACATTAAGGATCGCTTGCGCTGGAGAAGGCGTTATTCCTGTGGAAAGATCCACACAGAACGAAGTGCTTTCGGTGAACGTGAAGCTTGCCCCCGTTGCTACCGTGCCCAGCGCTGGGTTTGTCACGGTATAAGAACCGTTCCCATTGTCGCAGCACATACCGTCGCCGTAGCTATCGTTCATGGTGAAGGTGTAGCAGCCTTCGTTCAAGCACACATGGTCGGTAAGCGTTGAACCAGCTTCCAAACCCGTAAAGGGTGCACTGGAGAAAACATCCTGCGCGGTGAGGTCATTGGAGAGCACCCAGGAAGTTTCGCCGGGATAGTCATCCAACGTGATCACGATATCCAAGCGATTGGGCAGGATCGAGACTGGTACGTTCACGGTGTTGTCATCACTGCCGAACGCGTTGGAAACGGTCAACGTGGCTGTGTAATTGCCGGGTGAGTTGTACAGCACTTGGGGGTTCGCGCTGCTGCTTGTTGAAGGTGTTCCGCCTGGGAACGACCATGACCATCCGGGTGCAGCACCGAGCGAAGCATCGAAGAACGCAACAGGGTCGCCAGCACAAAGGCCGTCCGCTAGCCACGTGAAAGCCGCGGTGGGCGATGCGCTCACAGGAACGAACAGGTCCGTTTCCCACAAACCGCGGCCAAAGGTGGCGGCACGCAATTTTCCGCTGGCGTAGTTGATCTCCAATTCATTGACAATGACTTTCGGAAGGTCCTGGCTGAACGGCTGCCAATTGCTCAACGAGTTGTCTTTGTAGAACACACCAATATCGGTACCCACATACAGTCCATCATCCGAACCGGATTGGTACACGATGCTGTTCGCCGGTACGTTCGGAAGATTGCCACTGATGTTGGTCCACGAGTTGCCCGCGTTGATGCTCTCGAACACTTTTTGCCCTTCACCGTATCCGCTCAATGCAACGAACACGTGTTGGGGATCCGTTGGATCAACGGCAATGGACGTGATCGCATTATCGGGAAGGCCGGTGCTGGCCAATTCGAACGAAGCGCCGTTGTTCACGGTGCGGCGCATCCAACTGGTATTGGAGAAATAGACCACACCACTGTTGCTGGGTGCGATCGCTACCGCTCGCACCGTACGCGTTGTGCTGACGAAGGACCATTGCGCCCAGGAATTACCGTTGTCCTCACTTCGCCAAAGGTTGTTGAAGCCTGCGATCAACACGTTCGGTTGTTGTTGATCCACAACGAACGGGGTTACCCAAGCGCCAGCCTCTGTGATGCCGCTCGAGATGTTGAAGAAATTCTGTCCGCCATCATCACTTCGGCTGATGCCACCGTTCTGGAATTCACCGTACATCCTGTCCGGGTTCTCGGGATCAACGGCGCCTTCCATGCCATCGGCACCGAGCACGTGTGCCCAATCGCCGTTACCCAGCAAGTTCATGCCATTGTCCTGGGCACCGGCGATCACCAAACCGGGGTCCAACTCCGATCCACCGAGCCTATAGAATTGCGTGATCTGTAGCCCAGTGCTTCGGTCGATCCAATCCGTGCCACCGTTCGCACTGCGGAACGCGCCGCCATCGCTCCCGCACCAGAGGTTGCCGTTGTACACATCCAGCGAGTGTATATCGGCGTGGGTATAGGGTGTTGCACCCGTGAAGAACCATTCACTTTGGTTTATCCAGTTCGAGCCACCGTTGGTGCTTTTCCACACGTTGATGCCGCCGGCCCACACGGTATTCGCGTTGGTGGGGTCTACTGCGAGGGCCAGGTCATAACCGCTTTGTCCACCGCTGTCGGCGCCAGAGTTCTCGTATCCGAAAATGTTGGGTGCGCTGCTGCGCAAGATGAACGACGATCCACCATCTGTGCTGCGATAGAGCCCGAGGAATCCACCATCCGCTTCGCTGCCACAGAGTATGTACACTTTGAACGGATCGTTGGGCGACACCGCTATGCGCATGCGGTTCACTTGAGCGGCTGTTGGCAATCCCGTGGTAACGGGGGAGAATGTGGAACCGCCGTCGAGGCTTCGAAAGAACTGGTCACCACAGGCGAACACAACACCGGGATCATCGGGTTTCAGCTCCACATCATGGAAAGAACCTTCCGCGACTTTCGCCCAAACGCCACCGCCATCTTCAGTCTTCCAAAGGCCATTGCTCGTGGCGCAGAACAAGGTCAATGGGTCGGTCGGGTGCATCCGCAACATGCGTGTTGTGCGGGCCGCGGTGGTTTGCCAATTCAGGCCAGTGCTGTTCCACGTCGCACCACCATCTGTGCTTTTGATAACACCCATGCTGTAGGTGTCTGTTCCGTCCCCATCACCGGTGGCGCAATAAATGATCTGGTTGTTCGTAAGATCCACCGCTATTCCGCTCACCCCTAAGGTTGGTTGATCGGTAAAGAGCGCGTTCCACGTTTGTCCACTATCCGTGCTCTTCCATAGACCTCCAGCTGGCGATCCCGCATAAACGATGTTCGCGTTCACGGGATCCACCGTAATGCAATTGATCCTCCCGTTTCCCGGGTTATAGCCGCTGGCCCAATTCGTCCAGGTATACGGTCCGAGCGGTTGCCAGTTCGCATTGCTCTTTTCGCCCTGCAAGCGCTCCATTGCAGCGACGTCCTTCACGGCGCGTGTATAAACAGCCGGATCAGGACGCTGACCGGTGGGGTACACACGCGGTTCCATAAACCACTCCCAACGCTTGAACACCTTGTAGCCTTTGCTCCGTTCTACTTCGCGACCCTGCCAATGCGTGTTGAACGCTTCCTGCACATCGTAGAAGTTCGATGTGGGATCCTGCATACGCTCCATCCATTGCTGGGCATGTACACTGGGACTTACGAGAAGCGAGAAGGAAGTGACGAGCAGGAGTTGGATGCGCATTTGTTTCATCCCGCTTCGGCGGGGCGATTCGGCCCGATCGGACGGGAGGACGAAATTAGGCGGCTCTAGCGCGAAAGTCATCATGTACCTGCCGCCAACTGATTTCCTTCCCCTGCGCACCAAGGATGGTTCCTTCACGCTTCGCAGCGAGCAGTTGGGCGAGCAGTACCACAGCCTGCACGGGGCGGTGAAGGAATCCCGCCATGTATATATCGAAGCCGGCTTGAAGCAAGCACCAGGGGAGCGCATTGATGTTCTGGAGGTCGGGTTGGGCACGGGGCTGAATGCTTTGCTTACATGGATACACGCCGAAGAGCGCGGCCTTCGAGTGCGCTACACCGCGTTGGAACCATTTCCAGTTTCAACCGGAACGCTACGCCAGACCGATCATGCGACCAACCTTGGAATGCCGGATCGAACGCACGCTTTTATTGAGATGATGGCGGCAGAACCCGAAGTGGAACAATTTGTTTCGGAAGCCTTCACGTTCACGCGTTCAAGCACCTCCGTTCTCGACTTCAGCGCAACAGCGGAGTTCGACGTGGTGTACTTCGATGCCTTCGGCCCAGCCGTTCAACCGGAGCTATGGACGGAAGATGTGTTTCGCCGCATGCACTGTGCATTGCGACCGGGAGGTTCGCTGGTTACCTATTGCGCCAAGGGAAGTGTAAGGCGCGCGATGATCGCTGCTGGGTTCAGCGTGGAACGCTTGAAAGCGATGTGGGGGAAGCGGGAGATGTTTCGGGGGCGGAAAAGTGCTAGTTTAACGACAGCACAGTGATCATTTTCCATTTCGCGTCAAGCACGGATGTGCGCAAGGCATTAAGCATTGGATAGAGAGAGCCATCCACCCACGTATTGCGGATCACCAGCTCATAGTGCAATGCTATTGTCTGGTCGTTGATCTTTTCGCTGACTACCCGAATATTACCGATAACATTCGAGAATTCCCATGGTTCCATCGCTGCTCCAAACAATTGCACCGAGGTTGGGAATTGCAAGAAGAGATCTCTCCTTTCATGATAAGGGAACGGTAACAGTATTGGGCAATATTCACTCCATTCCAGCGGTGTCTGGTAGAATGATGCTGTCAATATGCTGGAAATATCAACGCAAACCGTATCGACAGAACGCGTGACCATTCGACTCATGTCGATCTCTTCTGCAACGGAGTACGTCGCCTTCATGAACGGCACCGAGTCAATGTTCAAATGAACTTCAGGACTATACCGATGGAAGACGAGGTTCGAGGCACCGACGGAACTTGGATGACCTCTTTGCTCGATCTCCGTTGTGTCTCCATGGATACAGGCTGTGGCAATACATCCGGAAAGATTCCCCCGGATCCGAAGGTCTGCTCTTGAATAACCGGCGTTGATCGAGACGCTGATCTGCTCGCCGATGGAATTATTGGTCGCCGAGATCTCCGGAAGGGTTATCTGTTGCAGTTCTCCATCCAGTTTGTCATCTTCTCCGAACCGAAAGAGGACAGCTGGTTGACCTTGAATTTCAGCAGGCAGTTCATCCAAGTAGAAGGATGCGTTCACGCTCTTTGGGATGCTCCAATGCATATTGCCTGTCGCTCTATCCTTTAGAGCTAGAACCATTGCAGTCGTTTCTCTTGGATAAAGAGTGTCACGGTGGATCGAACCTTGGTATTTGCTTCGGGTGTAGCATAGGTAGAGGTCGTCCTCTAAGATCAAAAAGAGATGCCGGTACAAAGCGATCAGTTTCTGACGGGACATGTGCCGGTCGTGGAAGTATGCGCCAATTGGTCTTTCATCGTTTACGACGGATTCTTCTTCGATCTGAACACTATCGTTGACGAAGGCAACAAAATGACGGAAAAGGTCAACATTCGATGCGTTTCGCATAGAACTCGCTCGGAGCCGTTCCACCCAATTCGTCAAGGCTTGGCTGTATTTTCCTGAGTAGCGAACGTATGGATAATTGGAATCGAAATCATTTCGTCTCGAACCGTTGAATGCCTGTTCAGAATAGGTGCTCAAGAAAGGAGCTGACATTTTACTGAGACAAATAGGATTTCCAGGTAATGGATCAAGATCGTTGAACGTCCACTTACGAACGACTTGGGTGCTGGATGAATCAATCACCAACGGAGGAAATCCGTTGAAGGTTTCTACACGAATTGGAATATCGAACGGTGATGAAATGAAAACTTCTTTTTCTGCTATCGGATACACGCCCGGAATTACGAGCTCACGAAGCTGCGCGAGCCCTTGGAACCCGAACGCGACAATCGTTTCGAGTATATCGCCCGGCCGCAGGTCCAATTTCGAAAAACCTATCGTATGGGTGATTTCTTGCGATATCGGGTCCATTTCCGATCGATGATCGAGCTGGGTGTGAAGCAGGTCGACCACCCCGTGTCCGGCTCTTGAGATCCTGGCATCTATCGCCATCAGCTCTCCATCATGAGCGTTGTAAAGTGGCTCCCTCTTGAATTCGTTTATCGCCTCCTGGGTGCGAAAGATCAATATACGGTGATAGAAAAGCGACGTGTTCGCGTACAATATCCGCTGGCCATAGTGCTGGTGCTGAGGCCCATTGTCTTTGACAACTTTAAGTATGAGCTGCTCGTGCGCAACCAGGATGCCGCTATTTGGGAAAGCGTTAGGTGAGTAGATCGTATCGGGTGGACCAGGCCAATTGTATTCTGTTAGATCGGATTGACCAAGAGCCAGTATGGGGTACAGCGCGAGTCCTGTGAAGAAGCATCGCAAAATTGATTGAAACAAGAAGTGCATATCTGCCGAATATATGCAGGCTGCAATAGATTGCGATGTGCATTTCAATCGCTTCAACATCCGTGTATACGGTCTTCTCCTGCACAAGGACCGCATCCTCGTCGCCGACGAATTGATCAAGGGCCACCGCATCACCAAATTCCCCGGAGGCGGATTGGAGTTCGGTGAAGGGCTGAAGGACTGTTTGATCCGTGAGATCCGTGAAGAGGTTGGTGTGGAGGCTTTCGATCTGCAGCACTTCTACACCACGGATTTCTTTCAGGAGAGCGCGTTCCGGGAAGGGCAACAGATCATCAGCATCTACTATATGTTCAAAGTGGCCGATCCATTGGGGATACCGGTAAGCACTCTGCCCTTCAACTTCAAGCAGACCGTTGAAGATGAGGAGTCGTTTCGTTGGTTGGACTTGTCAAGCGCCATGGTAGAGGACGTAACGCTGCCGATCGACCGGGTGGTGCTGGGGATGCTGATCGGAAGAATCGGTGGACGAGATGGCGGGCCTCACGCTGAGGCGCAGAGCCGCTGAGAATTTTTTCAGGGGCCAGCCTGCTCTGATCGGATGCGCATTCCTCCGCGTCTCAGCGCCTCTGCGTGAAACCGGGCCTAGGCGCTGAGCCTCCGCTGCACGGCACTTTGCACGCGCGCCAAAAGATCCTCCGGCTCGAAGGTGCGCCAATCCAGTTGATCCAATAGGCCACCGAGCAGGAAATACTGATCGATGTTCGCGGCTTTCAGATCGTCCCGAACATGCTCTCGGAAATTGAGCAGTGCGATCCAGCCGTCGTTCTCGTTCGCTTCATCGAACCACTCGCTGTAATACTCTTCATCGCCAGCGTGGAAATTGAGGACGTTCTCACCAATGAGGATGAATTTGGATATGCCGTGGGTCATCATCGGTTCAATGATGTCGCGCTTCAGGAACATGATGTCGTTGCCCAGAAGATCGTTCCATTCGCCAATGAACTCGATGATCACGGAGCCTTCTTCGTAATCCACATAAAGCACTTTCAAGTAGAGCGTTTCGCTACCGAACTCATCCCACTGCGGGTGAATGGCATGGTCGTACACGGCATGCGTGAACTCGAACTCACTGTGTTCCGTTCCGAAGAACGCTGAGCGTTCATCTTCTTCCGCAGTATAGCGGTGGCGCCAGTTGTAGAAGGGTTCGAGGGAATGCACCGGCAGCAAAAGTAGGATGCCACGAAGCCATTACAGCGTATGCCCGGCATCCACCGCGCGCCTCACACTTCCGTAACGCAGCAATAATTCGCTGGCAACTTCATAGCTCACGTTCAAGTTGTCCATCACCATCCGCGTTCCGCGATCGATCAGCTTGTTGTTGCTCAATTGCATATCCACCATGCGGTTGCCTTTTACGCGGCCGAGCTTGATCATCACCGAAGTAGAGATCATGTTGAGGATCAGTTTTTGCGCGGTGCCGCTCTTCATGCGCGTACTTCCGGTTACGAACTCCGGTCCCACCACGGCCACTATCGGGTGATCGCACACGGTTGTCACAGGGCTGTCCGGGTTGCACGTGATCGCGGCTGTTAGGATCCCCTTGGCGCGACATGTCTCCAAAACACCAAGCACATAAGGCGTACCGCCACTCGCCGCTATGCCGATCACTGAATCGTCCTTGCCCACCGCATATTCTTGCAAGTCCTTCCAGCCCTGTTCACGATCATCTTCGGCGAACTCCACGGCTTTGCGAATGGCTTTATCACCACCGGCAATGATCCCGATGACCAACCCGGGTTGTACGCCGAACGTGGGCGGGCATTCGCTGGCATCCACGATGCCCAAGCGGCCGCTGGTCCCTGCGCCCATGTAGAACAGGCGTCCACCACGCATCATGCGCTCACCAATGGCATCAACGAGCTTTTCGATCTGTGGAATGGACAGCATTACAGCGTCCGCCACCGTGCGATCCTCGGCGTTGATGTTGCGCAGCAATTCGCTTGTGGACATGCGCTCGAGACCGTCATAGTGCGAGGTGCTCTCGGTGATCTTGGCCATTTTGGGGGGCGGGATGGGAACAGCCGCGAAGGTGCGAAGTACGGATGTGTTCCTGCACATGCTGCTTCTTTTACATTTGGTCACGAACATGGAAAGTGAGGCACCGCACAAAAGGAGATCGGGCAACGGGAGCGGATTTCTTGCGGATCTGAAAAGCGGTTGGCGCAAGTTGTTCGAACATTCCAGCTCTTCGCACAAGCGCTTCGTGCTGTTGGTCATCCTGGTCGGTGCGGCTCTGCGCATTTCACAACTAGCGCTACCGTTGACATATGATGAAGCGGTAACGTGTGCGGTTTACGCCACGCGATCGTTCGGCTTCATCTTTTCGGACTACACCAACCCGGCCAACCACTTTCTGCACACGGCCCTGGTGAAGTGTTCCGTTGCGGTGTTCGGGTTCCATCGGTGGAGCCTGCGCTTACCGGCATTGATCGCTGGGTTGCTCGTTATGCCCTTGTTCTATGTCTTCGTGCGGGTGATGTTCAACCGTTACATCGCGTTGATGGCGTTGAGTTTCGTCGCAGCCAGTGGTGCGCTCATCGGTTACAGTGCATTGGCCCGGGGCTACAGCCTTACATGGCTTTTCATGATGTGTGCTTTGCTGGCGGGTAGGCACTTCGCCAAGCGGAACAATTGGGTGAGCGCGTTGATGGTGTCGGTGTTTTGCGCGTTCGGTATGTGGGTGGTGCCATCCATGATATTCGTTTCTGCAACGGTGTATATATGGCTGGCCTTTTACCTCGTGGTGAACTACGAAACCAGTTTGGGCAAACGGTTCACGAGGTTGGGCGCATCTTTTGGTCTGTTCCTGTTGCTCACATTGCTTGTGTACGCGCCTGTGGTTTCATTGCACAGCATCGATCATGTACTTCACCATCCGGCATTGGGTGAGAACACATGGGCTGTATTTGCCAGTACGGAACAGGATCGTGCGTTCGAACTGTGGGATTTCTTCAACAGCACGGCCACCACGTGGCTCAGTGCATTGGGGTTTGTTGGTCTTGTATATGCGGCCTATATCAGCGTGAAGTACCGGATCATGCTTTTCGCCCTTGTTCTTGGTGCGGTACCCCTCTCGTTCATGTTGCGGTACGTCGCTCCGCCCGATGTGTGGACCTACGTGCTGTTCAACCTTCACCTGAGCTCCGCGATAGGGTTGTTCTATGCGATGAAGCTGATCCAGGAAAAAGTATTCACGGGTTTCGCGAAGCGTACGCGCACCTTGGTCGCTTGCGCATTGGTGCTCATCGGTTTCGGATGGTTGGGTTTGGCGGGAACGAAAGACCTAAGACCACGTTTCGCAGAAATGGCTACTGCGGTCGAATGGTTCGGTGGAGTTCTGAAGCCCGGTGATCGGGTCTATGTCGAGCAACCTGTGGATGCGCCTTTCGCCTTCGAACTGATGAGCCACGGCCTGGACCGTGCGCTTGCTCAAACAGGACCGGCCCAGGGTGGGAAGGTCTATGTGCTGGTGGCCCCTGCCAATGCCCAAACCTTGAAAAGTGTGCTCGGCAGCAAC
>JANNYL010000513.1:0-2226 GCA_031410075.1 Flavobacteriales bacterium | reverse complement strand
GATCGCCAAGTTCGCAAGGACAGCCCGCAACCGGGTTCTTGTCCAATGCACTCTGCAGATGATCCGAGCAGGCCGTATGTGACCGTTGAATATGGCGGTCGGGCAGGCCATGGAAACTGAACAACACATGCCCGAATCTTTCCGGGGTACACGCCAAGATGCGTTCGGTGAAAGCGGCCAAATAACCTTCTTCCCTGTAGAAGGAAGGCAAGGTGGATATCGGCGGAATATCATTCCAAGAGGCGATCTCCTGAAAAGCAGATTGCAGTGATGCCCCGGTTGAAGAAGATGCGTACTGTGGGTACATGGGTACAAGAACCAATCGTTGCACATTCGCAGTGCGCAATTCTTTCAACCCTAACTGCATGGATGGGTTCTGATAGCTCATTGCAAGCGCAACGCGGTAGTTATCGCCCAACGCAGCCTGCAGTCCATTCCGAAGAGCGATGCCGTGCATGACCAAAGGCGATCCTTGATCTGTCCAAAGTTTTTTGTAGGCTTTGGCACTTTTCGGTGCTCTGAAGGGAGCGATGATCCCATTGACCAGGATCTTGCGCAGCAACCACGGCACATCGATAACACGACCATCGCCCAGAAATTGCTTCAGGTAACGGCGCACATCAGCCGTTCGAGGGCTGTCTGGCGTACCTACGTTCATCAAGAGGACGCCTGTCATGGAAGTATTCATAAGCGATGGAACACGGAACGGAGCATGCCGTTCACAAGAAGCGCGAAACTATCGGCACTTGGAACAAGGTTGGGTCACGTTCGCGTCATGCGTCTCCTGAAGAGGAGAATGACCATTACGATCAACCAAGCGCCACAGAGCCACTGGCAGGTCGCACCGATCAGATCACCGAAACGAGCAAAGAATGTGAGATCCGCCCGTGCGAGGACGACCCCTTTTCGTGCAGCAGGCACCCACCAAGCCGTGACCTCTGATATATCGCCACGCTGATCGATGAAACAGGAAATGCCAGTATTCGCAGACCGTGCAATGGACCGTCTTGTTTCTACCGCGCGCAATCGTCCAAACGCCAGATGCTGCCTGTATGCTGGCGAATCACTCCACCAAGCATCATTGGTCATAATGGTGATGAACTGCGCACCATTCCGGACATGCGCTGCAACATGGTCGCCATAAATGCTTTCATAACAGATGACAGGAGCGAATTTCACATGACCCTGTTGTGTAGAAAGCACCTCACGTTCTTCCTGTGTTCCCAAACTACCCGTAGTGCCACCGAGGTCCAGCGCGATGGAACTGATGGAACCCAGCCACTCCTCAAAAGGCAATAGCTCCACTCCCGGTACGAGTTTGCTTTTCATATAGCTCTCGGTGGTTCCATCGGGCCTTACGAGAAGCGCCGCATTGTATGCGTCGAAGCCACGGCCAAGTGACTCGATAACCCGCGCTGTAATAGGCAGGTGTGCTCCCTCTGGATAGAGGTAAGCGGATGACATTCCACAGACCAAGGAGGTACCCGGGTGCTTGCCCAGGAATGCACGTATCCGATGCACGCTTTGAGACCCCCCGAGATCATTCTCCCAAAGCCCTTGCAAGAGCAGTTCGCCATTTGGCCCATCGGCAAGCCGGGGTAGTTCTTGCAACGCAGTATCGGGCATCACGACCAATGCGGTTCGCGGTGTGATCAGCTGCTCCGCTTGGGCGAGCATACCGTCCAATTGCACCAATGGGTCGGAAGCGAATTTCTCATTGTAAGGATCGATGTTGGGTTGCACGATCACGATCTCCAGTGGCACGCCCTCCTCGTTGAAAGTCGCATATCTGATCTCTGAGGCACCGAACGGAACCGCTATCAGCAATGCGGCCATCACGCCCTTGCGTTGGCCACTCTCCCGAGCACCCTTGTTCAGAATGACGGCAGCAACGCCCAAATTGACCAACCACACCCATAGGCTGCCGCCCAGATGCCCAGTGAACTCATACCACTGCACCCAAGCCGGGTGTTCGGCAAAGACATTTCCCAAGGTGAGCCAAGGCCAGCTCAGATCCCAATTCATATGGAAACGCTCGAAGGCGATCCAGGCCACGACCAGCACCCAACGTACATAGCGGCCAGGGAGGAACCAACGCGCCCAACGCATCACCAGCCATGGAAGGCAGAAGAGCAGGTCGTTACCGATGTTGGGTCCAATAACAGAGAAGAGCTTGCTCTCCATCGGTTCGCTCACACAATAGAGCCACCAGGTGGTGCATGCGTT
>JANNYL010000512.1:0-3480 GCA_031410075.1 Flavobacteriales bacterium | reverse complement strand
CTGGCATTCCGCAATGGCATGTATCGCCAAGGTGGTCTTACCAGATGATTCAGGCCCGTAGATCTCGATCACACGGCCTTTTGGATAACCACCAACACCCAACGCCAGATCAAGACCTACGCTACCTGTGGGGATCACCTCCATCTGCTCGATGGCATCGTCGCCCATGCGCATCACAGCACCTTTGCCGAAGGTTTTCTCCATCTTGTCCATCGTTAGCTGAAGGGCCTTCAGCTTCTCCTTGTTGATCTCCGTTGCCATGCTTGGTTGTTGTTGTTTGCTCGTTCGTGCAGATCTGCCGTCTTTGTTGATCTGACGTATTTCCTGTCAGACTTGCGACGGACAATTAAGCAAGCTTCAGCGAGTTGACCAAATTTCTGGCGACGAAGTTTTCAACAGTGCGATGCCTTCCCCTTAGGGGAAGAAAATTATCAAAGGCCAACCGGCAGGGATCACGTGAACAGGACTTCGTGTATGAAGCGTTCCCTTCAGGTCCACTTCCACCAGTCCGCTAGCGCAACCTTGGACCCGTGAATTGGCAACAAGCTCTTTCCGACTTCCGCATTCACCTGAAACTGGAACGATCCCTGAGCGATCGAACAGTGGAGGCATACCTGCGCGACCTTGGCAAGCTGAGGGCTTTCGCAGAAACACACGCACCTGTTCCGCAGCCTGAAACGTTGGGGCTTGATGATCTGCAGGCATTCACAACCTACATCGCACGGCAAGGGTTGGGGGCCAAGAGCCAAGCCCGGTTGCTGAGCGCGGTGCGCAGCTTTTACAAGATGTTGCGGATCGAGAAGGTGATCACGGCCGATCCCACCGAACTGCTGGAAAGCCCGAAGACCGGTCGCTACCTGCCCACGTTCCTGGCTGTCGAGGAGATCGATGCCATGGTGAACGCGATCGATATGAGCCGCGCCCTCGCCCACCGCGACCGTGCGATGCTCGAAACGCTATACGGCTGCGGCCTGCGCGTGAGCGAACTCTGCACCCTGCGCATGAGCTGGCTGCATTTTGGGGAGGGCTTCGTTCGCGTGATCGGTAAGGGCGATAAAGAACGCATGGTGCCCATCAGCCCGGAGGCGATGCACCAGATCGAGGTGTATCGCAACGAAGAGCGCGTGCATTTGCCAGTGAAGAAGCCCGCTGAAGACATCCTCTTCCTCAACGCACGCGGCGGCGGGTTATCGCGCGTTAGCGTCTTCAACCTGGTAAAGAAATTAGCGGTGAAAGCAGGTGTGCAAAAGGTGATCAGCCCGCACACCTTCCGGCATTCGTTCGCTACCCATTTGGTGGAAGGGGGCGCCGATCTGCGAGCCGTGCAGGAGATGCTGGGGCACGCAAGCATCACCACGACCGAGATCTATACACACTTGGACCGTGAATATCTACGGAGCAACATTTTGCAGTTCCACCCGCGGGCGAAGCGATGAAGAAGTGCTCCGTCCAAAGCGGGTATACGCACATACTCTACTCGACTGCTAGATCAAGCAGCGCTCCTCCAACGTCAAAAGGCTATGATGGAAAACCCAAGATCGGGTCCGAATCCCCTTACTCGCTCAAATAAGCGATCTCCGATTTCAAGAAGCGGATCACGTCATCGGTATCCTCGATGCTGGTACGGGATTTCTTCTGGGCTTCGCGCTGCACTTCCATGCGCGTTAGATAGGCCTGGCAGGCGCGTTTTTTCTCGGCCTTGTTGGTAATTCCCTTCAACTTCAGTTTGATGAATCCGGAAGAAAGGAAACTGACCTGTTTGGATGCTGCGGACATGCTAGGGCGTAAACGTTGATATTTCGACGGCGCGCAAAGTAAGCGAACCATTCGAACTGGTTGTTAAGGTTGTTAAAGGTGATCCGGAGCCCCAGCCCCAGCGCAGAAAAGGCTGTTTGATTCTAGGTCCATCTGGGGCTTTAGCACTGGATATCAGATAAAATGCCTGTGGGACTACACCCCCAATATCACCTTCATCTGCATCCCCAGGATATCCCCCATCGTGGTGCACTTACGAAAGTCTGGCGTGTGGTGGTACAACGCGAGTTCTTCTCGCAATTGCGCTCGGTGTTCATCCGTGCTTACGCGGTCTATGCGCATAACATCGAGCAGTTCGCGGATCTGGTCTTCGGCCAGCTTGTAGCGTTTGCGAAGCAATGAGCGTTCCTCGTGGGCATACTGCTCGGCGGTTTCCATGCTGATGTGCTGGCGGCCGAGTTCCACGTAGGGCAGGTTCTCCTTGTAGAACTGCGGCAGATAGATACGGTGGCGACCCTCGTAGCTCTGCTGGTCGAAGTCGATGCTGCGCAGGCGGTACTGCACCTTGTCAAAATCCTGGATCACATCCACCACGAAGTTGTAGGCGCGCATGTCACCCAGTAAGCGAACGAAGCAGCGCTCGTTGAACTTGACGAACTCCTTGCACAAGCGCACCGGGTTGAAGTTGCCGCCGTAGTGCTCGGGGTCCTTGATGAAGTCATCACCGGGCACACCGATGATGTGTTCTTCCACCAGCGTAGCACCATGTACCGCGTAATTGATCTTGTTCGGGCTGAGCATGTGCTCCAGTTCCAAGCCGTACACGCGGCTGGCATCGGCTTTCTTGATGTAGTAGTAGTCGTGGTTGTCGTTGATCTGGTTGAGGATCTTGATGCGGAACGGCTGGCTATTGCCATAGGCGCAGAAGTCGATACTGGACACAGCCAGGTAGGGCAAACGACGGCCATCCGCCACGAGCAACTGGTAGAGGTCCACCAACCGGTCGTGGGTCTCCTCCATCTCGGAGGGCTTCAGCATAACGGTGGTCCACAGCGTCTCTTTCCCTTCCGCATCGCGCTGGGCCATCAGGCCGTCATGGCGCAAAAGGTCGTCGTAAGCGATGGGCAGCGGAACACTTCGCGCATGTGATACGAGGTAGCGCGACAACTCGGATCCGATCGGGTAGATCGGCTTCTTGAAGTGGATCTCGTTCAGCTCCATGGCTTTTAATGAACCGCGCGCCTTCCAGGAGAAACGCATTCAGGGTCGACGCCCAAAGATGCGGCTAGCGGATCACTGAAGGATCACACGTCGGCTCCGATCCAGGTAAAATCGCACGCCACGCCTTTCGAGTATTGGTCTGCCCAGCGCATCGAAGCGCGGTAGCAAAGTCATGTTCGATGGCAGGGACAGGTCCTGCACACTTGTGGATCCTACCGGTGAACCAACGATGCGCAATTCATCAAGATCCCAACTACCACCATTTCCTTGGTAGGGTTGCAGTAATAGACTGAAGAAGCCGTAGACCATCGTCTCGGTGGCGGCTACCGCACCTAGTTGTGTGAAAACCGAATTGTCGAACTGGCTTCCCACCGCCACGTCGGCCATTACAGTTGCAGGCATATTCTCATTGACACCGAAACGCACACTCATACGCTGGGGGCCATCGGCACCGGCTCGGTGGCGAATGATCACAGAATCCAGATACGTGGGCGTGAAAGCGAT
>JANNYL010000511.1:0-6383 GCA_031410075.1 Flavobacteriales bacterium | reverse complement strand
CGCGTCCAAGAACCCGGCCCGAACCGAGTCCATGTCATTACCGTTCATTTCAAGCACATGCCAGCCGAACGCGATCCATTTTGCGCGCAGATCCCCAAGGGGCATAACCTGATCCGTTGGCCCGTCGATCTGCTGACCGTTCAGATCAACGGTGGCGATCAAGTTGTCCACATTTTTCCCTGCGGCGAACATGGCGGCTTCCCAGATCTGGCCTTCCTGCAGTTCACCATCGCCGTGCAGCGTGAAAACCAAGTGATCATCCTTGTTCAATTTCTTGGCCAACGCAGCGCCGATGCCCACACTGAGGCCTTGCCCAAGTGACCCACTGGCCATGCGAACGCCAGGTAGTCCTTCATGGGTGGTTGGGTGGCCTTGCAGGCGTGAATCAAGTTTTCGGAATGTCTTCAATTCTTCAACGGGGAAATAACCACTACGCGATAACACACTGTAGAACACCGGACTGATATGGCCATTGCTCAGGAAGAAGAGGTCTTGCCCGATACCATCCATCGAGAAGTTTTTCGCGTCATGCCGCAGAACGTCGAAATAGAGCATGGCCAAAAAATCGGTACATCCCAACGAGCCACCAGGATGGCCGCTTTGGCAACCGTGTACCATACGAACAATATCCCGGCGAACCTGGGAAGCGATGCGTTGGAGTTCGACCGTTGAAATGCTGTTCGCCATGACCGGAGCGGATCGTGTCATTGTGGGTAAGGGGTAAGGTCTCTCGGGACCATTAGGATCGAATGGACTGAGGAGGGCGGGCCGAAAGTACCCGGAGGCGTTCGCTGAGGTGCGTTCGCGTGAATAACTTCTGAAAACTGGGGGATCAACGATGCTTCACATCTACAGGACTTTTCGTTCGTTCGAATAGCCTGAAAGGAAAAGGGCGTTGAAACAAGCGAAGAGTACCACGCCCCATTGGCGTGAGAGTACATTTTCGGTAACACAGCAAAGCAGGATAAGGACCGTGAAGCCTAGTTGAATAGCATCGCGCCTCTGCCAGGCTGTAATGAGCAACGTGCCGAAATACACGACGTATAGCACAAGGCCGATCAGGCCGAAAGAGAGCCACCAATGGAAGAGTTGGTTGTGTGTGCCATAACTCCCATCCAGCAAAGAGGGCTGTTCGAAGCGCTGATAACAGGCATCCAGTGCGGGTTGAACATTGGCCTGGCCGATCCCCAAAAGCCAATGGTCCGAAATGAGCTCAAGTGAACACGTTGCTATCGGTACCCGAATATTGAACGAGTTGAGCGGTGGGTATACCGTATGTCCCTTCATGGAGGCCACGACTTCAGCAACGCGCTCGCGCACACCGGGAACAACCACAGCGAGAATAGCGATCGAAAAGAATACCCCTAGGGCCCATCGAAGAGCCAGAAGGCGTGGAAGGCGAACGAACAGGACTACGGCCGCTGCTGTGGCGAATGCGATCAGGGGCATGCGGGAAGCCAGCAAAAGCGCTGCGAAGAACAGGATCGTGATGGCGGCCACGCGCCACCAAGGGCGACGTGCCATGTCGATGAGTCGGTCAAGTTGGAAGAGCGCGGCGCCGAGAAAAAAATACGAACCATAGGGTGGGTGCAGTCCAGTGCTTGCTGAAAAGGCCGTCCGGTAGGCATAACTGAAGTTTTCGCCAGCGTGAGTGTCGGCCGGAAAGCCATGAACGAGCAAATGCCCGTTGGACCAGCCAGCAAGCACCAACGCTGCCAGG
The DNA here is from genome assembly GCA_031410075.1 of Flavobacteriales bacterium. Taxonomy (GTDB): domain Bacteria; phylum Bacteroidota; class Bacteroidia; order Flavobacteriales_F; family PHOS-HE28; genus PHOS-HE28. The sequence continues at coordinate 4,663 of JANNYL010000511.1, read as the reverse complement.
GTAAAAAGGTCCATCATGGCCTCGCGGAAGCGATCAGAAGTAGGAGCTCCCATCAACAGGAAACCCACCGGGAAGAGCAATAATGAAGCACTCCGTTCCGCGAAGGACCAACCGATCGATAGTGATGGTGCCCGGAAAATGTCGGGAAGCATCAGGAGGAAGGGCAAGGCTAGGAAGGCGGTCCAACGCCAGGCATCCTGTTGCACGGGCGTGGGGTCAAGGATCGAGCGCGCCAGGAGAACAATGATCCAAAAGGCGATCATGAAAACCATTCCGTGCATGCTTATCAGTGGCATGAGCGCCAATGACAAGGTGCTCAACGGCACCAAGGCTTCCACGTATCTGCGATGCACCGCGTCACGCATGGTTCATTACCTCAAGCACGAGGGTTTGGAAGCGTTCGCGAAATTGATCTCGGAAGAAAGGTGACATTGTGTAGCGCAGACGGAGGGGTGCAAGATCGGGTTTGGCGGTCTCATGTCGAAGCACCGCTTCACGAATAGACAAAGGTTCAGTATCCGGGAAGAAACGGCTGCCATGCAATTCGTCCACGGTTTCCAAGTAACCACCGGCCTTAAGAGCGATCACTGGTGTACCACATGCCTGAGCTTCCATGACCGTGAGCCCAAGGTCCTCGTTCGCCGCACACACCAGCGCGGAGGATCGCTGCATTGCGATGACGAGGTCGGACTGCTGCAGATGACCGGCGAAGGATATCGTTGGTCCTGCCATAGACCGCAGTCGGCTGAGGTCCGGGCCATCACCTGCTATGGTTAGTCGAAGTTCCGGTAGCTGGTTGAAGGCTTCGATGATCCGATCTATACGCTTGTACGGCACTAAACGCGCAGCCACGAGGTAACCACTGCGAGGCCCTTCATGGAGGGAAAAAACCTCAGGATCAACCGGCGGAAGAAGCACCGCTGCATCGCGCCCATAGAACTTCCTTACCCGGCTTGCGACATTCTCGCTGTTTGCGATGAACCGATCAACAGTTTCGTTGCTGGCCTTATCCCATCGCCGCAACCTTTTCATTACCCGTCGCAAGAGACTTGCTTTGATCCCTTGCACACCATGGTCTTGGAAATAGCCATCCTCATCAACCCAAGCGAAGCGCATCGGTGTGTGTATGTAACACACATGTTTTTGCCTTGGCTGTTTACGTACGCCTTTGGCTACCGCATAGCTGGAACTGACGATGAGGTCGTACCCGCGCAGATCCAATCGCTCAATGGCCGCCGGAAAAAATGGCAGGTACCAACGGAAGTGTTTCCGTGCGAACGGCATTTGTTGGATGAATGAAGTTCGCGTATGCTTGCCGTGCAAAACGAAATTCCTGTCCTCAGGGCTCAGAAAATCGACCAAGGCGAATACATCCGCATCGAACAGATCGATCAACTCCCGCGTCACTTTTTCAGCGCCACCGATCTCGGCCAGCCAATCATGGACCACGGCCACGCGCATCATTCGCCGAGCAGCTGGTCCAAGGCGAGGTGCAAGGCGGTTGTTGTGCGCTCAACATCGAACCTCGTAGAGGCAACGCGGCCTTTTGCGACCCAAATGGCTCGGTCATCGGCCTTGCTCATCGTGATCATGGCGCGCATCATCGAACGGGTAAACCCAATGTCCGCATAGAACGGTGCTTCACCGAATTGTTCATGGAACACAGGAAGTTCAGCAGCTATCACCGGACAATCCAACGCGTGAGCTTCCATGATAGGTAAGCCAAAGCCCTCATAATAGGAGGCCTGCACCAAGGCGATAGCGCTCTTGTACAAGGCCGCGAGCAACACGTCATCCACATCTCCCAGTACGTGAATTCCAAGATGGACAGGAATGGCTGTTTCGGCGAATGCGCGATGAGAACGCCCGACGATCACCAGATCGAATTCTGGTTGTTGCAAACTGGTATACCAGTTGAACACGCGGTCCAGTCCTTTACGCGGGTCGAGCGAGGCGACGATCAAATAATAAGGACGATCGATCCCTGTATCGAGAAAGGGTGCGTTAACAAGTGAGGGGATCACAAAAGGTGGCACCACGTGCATCCGTTTGCGATCAACGCCGAAATAGCGGATCACTTCTTCCTGCACAGAACCACTAACGGTTATGACCCTTTCGGCGCGGCGCACCATGCGTGGGATCAATAGCTTGTACCAAGTGGCGAAACGCGTATTGAACCATTCGGGGTGATGCAGAAATGCCAGGTCATGTATCACCGGAACGTGCCGATCCCCGCGAAGCGGTCCTGTATTCGCTGGAGAGAGCAGGACGTCACCTTTCCCAACGGCTCGTGGTAACTCCATTTGTTCCCAAACATGCCCGCGCGACCTTCCATGGCGGATGACCTGAAGTCCGCATGCGTCAACCTCGCCTTCGTATGAGCCGGGAACAAGTACACGAGCGTCAGGCCATTCCGAGCTGATCACATGCAACAGCATACGCCCGTATCGCTCAACGCCTGTAGCCGGGCGCGTAAGAAAACGACCGTTGATGAGAAGTGACATTGGCGTTGCTGTCGGCTTAGGCTGCGAAAATAGGTGGGGCGGGAAGGGAAAGGGCAGGATGACAAAGGCCTCATCTAACTTGCCAGCCGCATGTATACGGCCAACGCGATCCCTGCCACTCGGTTGCAAGCGCACCACTTCTCGTTGATACGCGCGCTGGCGTGGAAAAACGTCCGGCTGCGGTACAAAAGTTCGTTGTTGGGCTTTGCATGGTCGTTGCTGAACCCGCTTATTTTTCTGGGCATCTTTCTTCTGATCTTCAGCAAGGCTTTCGCACAAGTCCCGAATTATCCTGTATTCGCCTTGAGCGGCCTCATCTTTTGGTCATTTTTCGCCACTGTGAGCGGGCATATTCTTGGATCACTTACCGAGAACGCCGGCGTATTGAAGAGCCTCGCTATTCCGCCACTTGCTTTCCCGATCGCGCAATTGATGGCGGGTCTTTTCAACTTGTTGCTTTCCTTCATCCCGTTCGCGTTCATCATGATCTGGTTCGGATGGCGGCCCGCGCTTGTTCATCTGTTGGTACTGCCGATCACTGCCCTGTTCGCCACATTCCTGTTCGGTATTTCACTGGCTTTATGTGCGCTCAATGTCTACTTCCGGGACATTGGACTTTTGTGGTCGGCTCTTTTGCCGGCATTCTTCTACCTAACGCCAATTGCCTACCCTGCCGATCTTGTTCCCGATGGCTTGCGCTGGATCGCCGCGTTGAATCCGCTTTACCATTTCATCGGGTTGGTGCGCAGTGTTCTGGTAGAAGGCGCTGTGCCGAATGCCTCCGCGTGGATAACTGCCTCATGGATCGGTCTTCTCGCATTGGTGATCGGACTTTTCGCACATCGCGTCTTACGCCGTGGATACATAGCCAATTACTAGGATGGAGCCAAGGAGGAACATGATCGAGGTGAAGAACCTCACCGTGGATTACCTCGTGCAACGTCATGGGTTCAGGAGCATCAAGGAATACTTGATCTCGCTCGGGTCAAAGCGCTTGTTGGAGCGCAAACGCATTCTCACCGATGTCGATCTTTCGATCGAAGTAGGTGAGTGCTTCGGCATCGTAGGCCGGAATGGCAGCGGGAAAAGCACTCTTTTACGAGTGCTTGCGGGCATTGTGGAACCCGTTCGGGGTGAGGTGTTTTTACATGGAACGATGGCCCCCATGTTGGCATTGGGTGTGGGCCTTGAACCGGAACTTACTGGGTTGGAGAATGCAAAGCTGTGTGCTGCGCTAATGGGTCATGATCGATCAGCGACCCAGCGTACCATCGATCACGTAAGGTCCTTCAGCGGTCTGGCAGAAGCGGATCTCAATATGGCGGTAAAGCGCTATAGCACCGGAATGACCGCGCGTCTTGGATTTGCCATCGCCACTGCCAATGATCCGGATATTCTGTTGATCGATGAAGTGCTTGCTGTGGGTGACGCCGGTTTCCAGCTCAAGTGCTACGAGCGTATCGCTGAGTTGAAGGAACGCGGGAGTACCATCGTGCTGGTGAGCCATTCATTGGCCGAGGTGCAACGGATCTGCGATCGTGCGGCATGCATGGAAGCCGGTCGCGTGATACTTGTTGGGCATCCGCATGAGGTGGGCTTGCGTTACCACGATCTGTTGGGCATTCGAAACGACACATGAGCGCCTTGCCTCTTCAGCGATCGACAACAGCGCCATCAACCTCAGTTGGCTTGGTGGATATTGTCGTTACTACCTTCAATGACGGTCAATTCCTGCAAGAAGCGTTGACAAGTCTTGGCAGTGATCGTGCGCGTGGTGAAGGAGTGATCATTGTGAACGATGGAAGCACGGAGCAGCGATCGTTGGACGTACTCGCTGGTTTACGCATGCGAGGTTACCGGGTGGTCGACCAGGAAAACCTGGGGCTCTCCGCCGCACGCAATACCGGATGGCGGAAAAGTGAAGCACCGTACGTGTTGTTTCTGGATGCCGACAACCGTCTTGAGCCTGCCCTGCTGACGAAGGCCAGCGCTATGTTGGAAGAAAATGCGAGCATATCCGCGGTATATTCTGATAAGGTTGAATTCGGGTTGCGCGAACAGATCGTCGAGCAGCCGGAAGTCACGCTCGCCGAATTGCTTTTGGGAAATCGAATTGATGCCTGCGCGGTGGTGCGGCGGGAAGTTCTATTGGCCCTTGG
>JANNYL010000510.1:0-1734 GCA_031410075.1 Flavobacteriales bacterium | reverse complement strand
CTGCAACTGACGGCCGAACGCTCCGATCACTTGATCATATAGGTCCCAAGTGCGCACACCGAGCGCTTCTTTCGCATAGAACACGTTCCACGGATCGGGCGTCTTGAAGCGGGTAAGATCCAGCAGGCCTTCGTCAACGATCGCCAGGGTGTACGTCATGGTCTCACCACTGGCCTCGCTCACTTCCACATTGAAAGGCACATCCGTCTTGATCTCCTTGGCCATGGTGATCACAGGCTTGAGATGCGTTTGTACATCCTCCACATGGATCGGAATAACCCCGTACAGCCTCATCGGTAGATCGTTCACAGCCTTGGCATGCGGCTGTATGAGCATCACATGGGCAAAAATGTTCGGTGCCATTTCAGCCGTGATGGGGAAGTTGAATTTCGTCTCCTTGTCTTTCAATTCAACCCATTTCGCATCCAGGATCCGGCTGCCCGTTTCCAAGCTGATGAACGCACGACCTGAACCACCGCTTGGAATGGTAAGCGTACACTGATCACCAACTGCGTATTTCTCTTTATCGCTGTTGAAGGTCAGCATGGCGGCTGCTTTACCGTCCTGCCTTCTGCTTCGGCCTTCGTAACCCGGCCAGTCGAGGAAGAGTTCTGCGGCACTCACATGCCCACTGGCGGGATCGCTGAGTCGTACCACATAACGGCCCCAGTTCGGGCGATCAACGCGGAAGGTGAAGGTGGTTCTACCCTTTGCATCGGTCTTGAGATCCTGTTCGCCCAGGATGGTGCTACTGGGTGCGTTCATGTAGCTATTGGAGCCATCCATGTCACCGCTCCACCACCAGTTGTAGCTCACCTTCACCACTTGGGCCTTCAGTGCGTGGTTCGCCAATGGCTTGCCGTTGGGATCAATGGCTGCCGCTGTGATCGTATAGGTTGTGTCGGTCCGATAAGTTCCCCAATAGCTCGAAGCATCGGGGACCTTCATGCCGGCATATGCGGAGTACGGGTAGTAAACCGCATCGGTACGATCGGTACTGGCGTCCCCGCCAGCTTCGAAAACCCGCGTAACGATGTTGGCATTTACGGCAGCAGGGGAGTGGTTGTTCAAGCTCAGGTCGAACGGGAATTCGGTATGACCTTCGGCGTTCAACGTCCCATCGAACACGGTGATCTCTTCCGTATTCAAGTCGTTGTTGAGGTCGTTGAAGATGAACTTCTCGTAGCCCTTGAACTCCGCGCTGCTGCGTGTGAGCGTGACGGTTGTTCTGGCCTTCAATTCACGCGCAGGTGCTCCGTGCAACCAGTTGCTCTGGATCCGCACTTTACGGTCCTTGTTCTCTGTGGTGATGCGAGCCCCAGCCTCCGAACCGCTGCCCCCGCCGAAGTCCAAGAGGATCTTCAGTCGGTTGGGCTTTACGGTTTCGATGCGGATCTGTTTGTAGAACGAAGTACCACCTACTCGAACCAATGCGCTCCAGTTGCCGGTTGGCGAATTCACGTCCGTTGCACAATGGAACGCGTAGGTCCCATCAACTCCACTTGTACGAACAATGCGTTGGTCCATGCGCCCTTTCGGATCGCTGAGTTCGAGCACCACTGGATGGTCTTTGGGCAGTTTATGCTCCAGGTCTTGCAGGATGAATGTGAGATAGAGCGAATCCCCCGGGCGCCATACTCCGCGCTCTCCGTATAGGAGTCCTTTCAATCCTTTGTTCACGCTCTCGCCCTCCACCTCATAAGCGCTAACGTTCAGCGAAGAACCATCGTCAAG
>JANNYL010000509.1:0-2758 GCA_031410075.1 Flavobacteriales bacterium | reverse complement strand
AACGTTGACCGAGGAGCCACCAGGCACTTATGGCATCTGCGCCGTTTGCTTTTGGGAGGATGATGGTGTCCAATTCCGCGACGTTGATTACGCTGGTGGAGCGAATCGGGTCTCTTTGCGAGAAGCCCAAATGAATTTTGTGAATTATGGCGCTTGTGAGCAAAGAGCGATCAACATGGTCCGGCGCCCGCGCAAAGTAGAGGCCAGAGAAAGGGACTGGAGGCCGTTCGGCCATCTGCCGCTCTGATCCGAACTGTTCATCTTAACATCCGCAGGGTCTGCGTCTCGCGACACTGCAGTCTGATCCACTTTCCTTCCGAAGTTTCGCGTGCTCCTATCCGATCCTCCCCACCAAGCTCTCCGCCGTGTGCGACTTGCTCTTCGCCACCAATTCCCCCGGTGTTCCAACGAACACCACTTCACCACCACCATCTCCAGCCTCGGGCCCAAGGTCAATGAGGTGATCGGCACAGAGGATCACTTCGGTATTGTGTTCGATCACGATCACGCTGTGGCCATTGGAGATCAACGCGTTCAAGGCCTTCAGCAGTTTGGCGATATCATGGAAGTGCAGGCCAGTGGTAGGCTCATCGAAGATGAAGAGTGTCGGCTTGGCTTCCTGGCCTTTGGTAAGGAACGAAGCGAGCTTGATGCGCTGTGCTTCGCCGCCGCTAAGCGTGCTGCTGCTCTGGCCCAGCTTCACATACCCAAGGCCCGTTTCCTGAAGCGGAAGGATCTTCTCGATCACATGCTTCACTGCTTTGTGCTTATCCACGTTCGCACGGAAGAAGGACATCGCATCATCCACTGTGAGGTCAAGGATCTGCGATACGTCGAGGTCGGCGAATTTCACGTCGAGGATCTCCTCCTTGAATCGTTTGCCGTGGCAAGCATCGCACTTCAAGCGGATATCCGCCATGAACTGCATTTCGATATGCACTTCGCCTTCGCCTTGGCAAACCTCACACCGGCCACCATCCACGTTGAAGCTGAAGAAGGCTGGCTTGTAGCCCCGCAGCTTGCTGATCTCCTGCTCACTGTACAGCTGTCGGATATCATCATAGGCCTTCACATACGTCACCGGGTTGCTGCGTGAAGAACGCCCGATCGGGTTCTGGTCCACCATTTCCACGGCCTGTATCCGGCCAATGTCCCCGACAAGTCCCGCATGCTCACCGGGGCGCTCACTGAAGCCTTCCAGTTCGCGGCGCAGGGCAGGGTAGAGGATGCGTTTCACCAACGTGGTTTTGCCGCTACCGCTCACACCCGTGACCACGGTAAGTGTGTTGAGTGGAAAGCTCACGTCGATGTTCTTCAGATTGTTCTCTCGCGCACCTTGCACGGTGATCTTGTCACGAACAGGTCGCCGGTGCGCTGGGCGTTCGATCGTCTCGCGTCCGGTGAGGTAGCGGGCGGTCAAGCTGTCGCTCTTGATCAGATCGTCATGTGATCCGCTGAATACCACTTCACCACCCAATGTCCCGGCCATCGGCCCCATGTCGATTATGTGGTCAGCAGCGCGCATCACCTCTTCGTCATGTTCAACAACGATCACGGTATTGCCGAGATCACGCAATTGTTTCAGAACAACGATGAGCCGCTGTGTATCACGAGAATGCAAGCCAATGCTTGGTTCATCCAAGATGTACATCGAGCCGACAAGACTGCTACCGAGCGAAGTGGCCAGATCGATGCGTTGTGTTTCGCCACCGCTCAACGTGTTACTGCGGCGTTCCAGCGTGAGGTAACCAACGCCAACATCCACGAGGTACCGCAGTCGGTTCGTGATCTCTTTCAGCAGGCGCGCAGCGATCTTTCGGTCATGATCGCTCAACTCGATGTTCTCGAAGAAGCTTAAGCATTCGGCGATCGGCATATGCACCAGTTCAGTGATATCACGGCCGGCGACCTTCACATAGGTCACGCGCTTTTTCAGTCGGGTACCATCACACGTGGTACAAACGGTCTTGCCGCGGTAACGGCTGGCGAGAACGCGGTACTGGATCTTGTAGCTCTTCTCCTCACAATACTGGAAGAACGCATCGATGCCGTAGACGCCCTTTGCCTTTTTGCCATCGGGCATGGTTCCGTTCCACAGGAGCTTGCGCTGCTCAGCGGTCAATTCGCGGTACGGGCGGTGGATCGGGAAATCATGTTCCGCGCTGGTCTTGATGAAGTCATCCTTCCATTCGCTCAACTTCTCACCGCGCCAGCAGGCCACACAGTCATCGTAGACGCTCAGTGTTTTGTCAGGGATCACCAGATCGTTGTCGATCCCAATGATGTTGCCATAGCCCTCGCACTTGGTGCACGCTCCAACCGGGTCGTTGAAACTGAACATGTTAGGTGACGGTTCCTCGAAGAGCACGCCATCCATTTCGAACTTATCGCTGAAAACACGGCGTATGGCTTTGCCAACCGCTCCTTCTCCCAACAACACGCATTCACCTTGACCCTCGAAGAAAGCCGTTTCTGCTCCGTCTGCAATGCGGCTTTCGGTGTCCTCCCTCGGGCCTGACCCGGGGCCTCCTCCTTGGATCAAGATACGGTCAACAACCAGGTGCCACGGGCCTTTGCGGAACGAAGGTTCGATCAGCAGGTCTTCGATGCGTTGCACTTCCACAGCATCGTACACGCGGGCATATCCTTGCTGCTGAAGGATGTCGAGATGCTCACGGATCGATCGCCCTGCGGGAAGATGGATCGGGGCCATCAATAGAATGTTGCTGCCAGTAGGGAAGGAGTTGGCTCCGGCAAC
>JANNYL010000508.1:0-4277 GCA_031410075.1 Flavobacteriales bacterium | reverse complement strand
ACAAGGGCGATCACTTCGTGCGGGTGGGCCAGGTGAGCAAACACCTTGGTTTCGCGGAAAGCGGGGTGTTCCAGTACTACTATCCGACGGATGGGGAGGAGCGGACCACGTACGTGACTCCGGAGCGCAGCTTCATCGCCTGCCTGGGCAGCTTCCTCAAGGGGATCCCCAGCATAGAGAACATCCGCGCGATCACGGATGCTCGCGTGTGGCTGATCGAGAAGCAGGACCTGAAGCGCTTGCTGGATGATGTGCCCGCGTTCAAGGATTACTACATCGGCCTGTTGGAATGGCAGATCGGGTGCATTGATACCAGTCGGCACGACCTGCTGGTGCTGACCGCCGAACAGCGCTACCAGAAACTGGTGGACAACGAGCCGGAACTGCTGCAGCGCATACCGCTGCAGTATCTCGCCAGCATCCTGGGCGTTACGCCGCGGCACTTGAGCCGGATCCGCAAGACGATCCGCTGAGGCTCGCTTTTGGACAAATGTCCTTTCGGCCTGATCATGGCCGGGGGTGCTTTGTGGCATCAAACAAATGATGACCATGAAACACACTCTCCTTGCCGCCACGTTCACGCTGATGACCGTCGCCACCCACGCCCAGAGCCGCTTTCCGAAGAACCAGATCAGCGTGAACGGCTTCCGCAATCCCTCCATCGGTTTGGAGTACCAGCGCTACAACATTTCCGTGCACGCCGGGTACTACGTCACCAACTTCGAGTCCGGGGTCACCACCGAATTCGCCAAAGCAGGTCTCACCTACTGGTTCGCACCGGTAGGAAAGAAGGAGAACCCGAGTTCCTTTTATGCGCAGCTGAGCTACTTGCGTGGCACCAGTCGTGAATACAAGGGCGTGAACGCCGGCTCGCTGGACGTCGGCTTCCGCTGGATGGTCTGGAAAGGGCTGCACCTGCGCATCGGCGCGCTCGCGCTCGTTGCTCCCGACAAGGATGTGAAGATCAACCCCACACCCGGCATCGGTTACGCCTTCACGTTCTGAGCCATGAACACACCATCGTTACGCCTGATCGGCGTTCTCTTCCTGGTCGGAGCCCTGCTGCTGTTCATCCCCTACACAGCGCTGACCATTCTCTTCGACTACCCCAACATTCTGCGGCTGGACGCCGGCAAGATCCTCACCCGCTTCCACGCTGGCGGCACGCCATTGATCTTCACTTGGTGGGCCTTCGCGATGGTCGGTCTGCCGTTGATCGGGAGCTACGTATTGCTGGGGCAGCGTCTGGAGCAACAGGTGTCATATGCGCGTCTTGCTACCACGATAGGTGTGATTGGCCTACTCGCCCAGTTGATTGGTCTGTTGCGATGGACATTCGTTGTACCCGTTCTGGCCGAGGAGTATGTGAACGGGAACGAAGCCGCGCAGGCCTCGGCACGTGTCGCCTTCCTCACCATCCATCAATACGGTGGAGTGGCCCTGGGCGAACACATCGGGCAGCTCTTCACCATCGCATGGACCGTCCTGATGGCATTCGCGCTGCAACGCGCCCAGGTGGCTCCTCGCTGGATGACCCTGCTCGGTATCAGTGCGTCGATGATCTACAGCCTTGCCCAGTTGGAGCTGTTCGCCATCGTGATCCCGGGCGTTCCCGTTTGGGATCTGGCCGGTTTTCTTGGAAGCACCTTGTGGCTGGTTTGGCTCATCCTGTTGGGCATCCGTCTGATCCGAAATGGTGAGTTGAAGATCCGCTGAGGTCGGGTAAGATGCGTCTGATAGGCAATTTGGCCGAAACACAGAACAGGGATGCCTCTCGATCGCTTTTCGCACGTCTGAAATATCCTTGAACATCGCTTGCTTTGTTCGCACCATGAAAGCCTTCGTTTGTGAACGGTATGGACCACCGGAACAGTTGCAATTGAGCGAGGTGCCCACGCCTGTGCCGAAGGACCGACAGGTGTTGCTGGCCGTGCATGCCACCACGGTGAACGATTACGACTGGAGCATGGTGATCGGCAGGCCTCGCATCTATCGGCTCTTCTTCGGCCTCTTCCGTCCGCAAAGGCCCATACCAGGAATGGAACTCGCGGGTGTGGTGGAGGCGCTTGGTCCGAAGGCAACGAAATGGCGCGTAGGCGACAAGGTGTACGGCGACACCTCGAACGGCGGGCTGGGCACGTTCGCGGAGTTCGTTTCCGTGCCGGAGGATGAGCTACGCAGGATCCCTGAAGGACTTTCGTTCGTGCAGGCCGCTGCCATACCGCACGCATTGGAGTTGGCCTACCAAGCGGTGGTGGGCCTCGGCAAGTTGAAGCATGGCGAGCGTGTGCTGATCAATGGCGGCGGTGGCGGCGTGGGCACCTTCGCACTGCAACTGGCCAAGCGGCAGGGCTGCACCGTTTGGGGCGTTGACACCGGCGAGAAACTGGAAGCGATGACGGCGATGGGCTTCGACCGCGTGATCGACTACAAGCAGCAGGACTTCACGCAACTGGGCGAACGCTTCGATCTGGTGGTGGATGCGAGGACGAAACGCTCGGCCGGAGATCTGGCGCGCTCACTCGTACCCGGTGGTCGCTACGTAACGGTGGGTGGTGATCCAGGCCGCTTGATCGCGCTCTTGTTCGCGCGGTGGTTCGGTCGCTTATTCCACTGGGGCGGGACGAAGCGCATGCACATCCTCGCGCTGAAGTCGAACAAGAACCTGGACGAACTGGCGCCGTTGCTGAGCAGCGGTGCATTGAAGCCCGTGATCGATGGGCCAAACGCTTTCCACGAATTACCTCGCCTGATCCGTCGTTTCGGCGAGGGCTTGCACATGGGGAAGGTGGTAGTGCGGGTAGTACAGGAGCAGCCTTGGTCCCGGCCCCGGTAAACCATCAGGTGCGGGTTTCACCCGAGGATCAGTGTTTCCGAACCCAAATTGTAGGCAACGCTGATCCGCTGACCAGCCGGGCGATCATTGGAAGAAGGTGCATATCTCCTCCTTCCTAAAGACCACCATGTCCTGAACGCGGTTAACTTTCCCATATAAACCATTCGCCTATGCGTCTTGGACTATTCCTCTTTTCGATCCTCTTGCTGGCCACGCGATCGTTCGCGCAGACGGTGGGCGTGGATCCCACATTCAATACTGCGGACCGCGGATTCAACAATGGCGGAGCCTTCAATGGTTCGGTGAGGGATGTTATCGTGATGTCCGATGGAAGATCGATCGTATGCGGTGGATTCACGGAGTACAATGGCACAGAAGCCAGAGCAGTGGCCAGGCTCCTGCCCAATGGTGATCTTGATACGACATTTCATGTTGCCACCGGCCCTGATGGGATACTGTGCGACATGGCTGTACAGCCTGACGGAAAATTGTTGGTATTGGGACACTTCTACTACTTCGACGGATCGCTACGCTGGGGCATCGCGCGCCTGCTGGAAGATGGCTCGCTTGATCAGGACTTCGTTCCAGGGGAGGCGTTCTATGGCCAACCCGAGGCCCTAGCCCTACAGCCCGATGGCAAGATCCTGATGGGAGGCTGGCAGGACTGCGGCACTAGCATCCAGCGCTGCATCAAACGGCTGAACACGGATGGCTCGCCGGACACTGATTTCGACGTGGGCGTCGGCGTAAATGCCAGTAATCAGCCGATCTACAGTATTCGCGTACTTAACAATGGCAAGATCATGATCGCCGGTTGGTTCTACCAGTTCAATGGGCAACAAGCGAACTACATGACCCTTCTGAATGCTGATGGATCCATGGACAACTCCTTTCCGAATGATCTATTCAACGGCCGCACTGAAATACTGGCCGTATGCCCGGATGGAGACATGATCGTAGCGGGCGCCTTCACCACCGTGGGTGGCGTAGCGAAGGACCACATCGCCAAGGTGTCCACCACCGGTGTGCTGGACCCCAGCTTCAATGCTACGTTCGAGTTGCAGGGCGAGATCACATACAGCCTGTTCTGCGCCGTCGCACGGGCCGATGGCCGGATCGTCGTGGGCGGACTATTCGATGAATGCAACGGAGTGGAAGTGGAGCACATCGTCCGGCTGATGTCGGATGGATCGGTGGATACCACATTCACTACGCCCTATACCGGCATCGGCGGCGGACAGATCCTGCAACTCAGCGAAAGGCCGGATGGACGCTTGATGATCGGCGGCATGTACAACAACTATTCGATGGGTTACTCCTATGGCCTCACGCAGGCCTTGCCGGATGGCGCGATCGATCTGTCCTTCAACCCTGGTTCCGGCGTGAACTGGGAAGTGAACGCGTTGACGGTACAGCCAGATGGAAAGACACTGATCGCAGG
>JANNYL010000507.1:0-2249 GCA_031410075.1 Flavobacteriales bacterium | reverse complement strand
TCGCATTCTTGAACTACCTGGTCGTCAGCAAGCATCTGCACATTCTGCTGGCCTTCCCGAACGTTTGGTACAGCAGCTTGAAGCCAAAGACCGAACTGGTCAACATGGAGCGGGTCACCGGCGAAGTGAAGAGCATGTTGGATCCTTCGATCGCGCCACCTGTTGCCGCTGCTCGAACGGTTGAAGGCGTTGAAATGCCTGAAAGATTCGGTGCGAAGGATGTCTTCGACCTGAACTGGAAACAACTGATGGACGCGATGACCTGTACGGAGTGCGGGCGTTGCACAAGCGTGTGCCCTGCGAACCTCACCGGGAAACTGCTCAGCCCGCGCAAGATCATGATGGATACGCGCGATCGCCTTGAGGAAGTCGGCAAGGTGATCGACGCGAAAGACAAGTGGGAGGACGATGGCAAGAGCCTACACGGCCGGATCACGGAGGAAGAACTTTGGGCGTGTACCACCTGCAATGCCTGTACGGAGGCCTGCCCGGTGAATATCGACCCGGTTGGCATCATTACCGACATGAGGCGCTACCTTGTGATGGAAGAAAGCAAGATGCCGCCCGCGCTAACCACCATGAGCACCAACGTAGAGAACAACGGCGCACCTTGGGCCTTCGCACAAAGCGACCGCCTGAAATGGGCCGAGTAGGAGAGGTGCAGATGTAGCCCTACAAAGCCGAAAACCAGAAGAAGATGAAGAATCCCACCCTGATAGAAACCACCGAAGGCGGCAAGAAGATAAGCCCCAAGCTGCCCGCTCATATCAAGAACTTCTTGATCGACATCGATGGGACCATCTGTGACGATATCCCCAACGAAGAGCCTTGGCGCATGGCCGATGCGGAGGTCTTTCCGGAAGCATTGGAGAAATTGAACAAGTGGTTCGAAGAGGGGCATATCATCACCTTCTTCACCAGCAGAACCGAAGCACATCGCGAGGTCACGGAAGTCTGGTTGAAGAAGCACGGCTTTCAATACCACGGCATGCTGATGGGCAAGCCCCGCGGCGGCAACTACCACTGGATCGACGATCGCGAGGTGCGCGCTACGAGGTACTTGGGACATTTCACGGACCTGGTGGAGAAGGAAGCGACCATTCAGGTTTTCGAAGAATGAGCGAACCGATCCACGTTCCCACGATCGCCGAATTCACGGCCAGGGGCGAAACGCCCGAAATTTTGTTCTGGGTGGGCTGCGCCGGTTCATTCGATGATCGCGCCAAGAAGATCACCAAGGCTTTTGTTCGGATCCTGAACGCGGCGAAAGTCAAGTTCGCGGTCTTGGGGCAGGAAGAATCCTGCAGTGGCGATCCTGCCCGACGTGCTGGTAACGAGTTCCTTTTCCAGATGCAAGCGCTAAACAACATCACCGTGCTGAACGGCTATGGGGTTAAGCGCATCGTCACTGCATGCCCCCACTGTTTCAACACACTGAAGAACGAATACCCAGCGCTGGGTGGGAACTACGAGGTGATGCACCACACGCAGTTCATCAATGCGCTGCTGAAGGAAGGCCGCATCAAGATCGAAGGCGGCAGTTTCGCCGGCAAGCGCATCACCTTCCACGATCCCTGTTACCTCGGTCGCGGCAACGGCGAATACGAAGCACCGCGCGAAGTGCTGCTGAAATTGGATGCCGCGTTGATCGAGTTGAAGCGCAGTAAACAGAACGGTCTTTGCTGCGGTGCCGGTGGTGCACAGATGTTCAAGGAGGCAGAACCCGGCGACAAAGAGGTGAACGTTGAACGCAGCGAAGAGGCCTTAGCCGCGTCACCGAACATCATCGCCGCCGGCTGCCCTTTCTGCAACACCATGCTCACCGACGGTGTAAAGCACTTCAACAAAGAAGGGGAGGTGCAGGTGAAGGATGTGGCGGAATTGATCGCCGAGGCGGGGGATCTGTAAGGACCATGTAGGGACCGGATCCAAGTACCTTCGGGTCGCTGATGATCACAACAACACAGATCGACCTGGTTCGCGAAAGTTGGAACGTTCTGAAGCCGCGTGCGGTCACCTTCGCCGATGTGCTTTACGAGGAGTTGTTCGGTGCCGAACCACAGCTCCGCATCCTGTTCGAAGGCACGATGGATGAACAGCACAACAAACTGGCCGCTATCATCACCTATGCGGTGGACCACTTGGGTGATCCCACAGGCCTGAAGAATTCCTTGCACCAACTGGGAGCGCGCCACAAGGGCTACGGTGTCAAGCCCTACCACTTCGACGCATTGGGTGAAGCATGGATC
>JANNYL010000506.1:0-2380 GCA_031410075.1 Flavobacteriales bacterium | reverse complement strand
GAACGTGTACGTGACCGGGCATAGCGATGGTGATGCGACACTGCTCGGCGTGGATTGGGACTACCAGACCGTGGTGTACAACACCAACGGTACCCAGCTCTGGCAACAGCGATTTGATGGCTCGGCTTCACAGGATGATTTTCCTTCAGCGATCTCCACCGATGGCACCACAGTGTATGTGACCGGTGACGTGGATGCGGATGCGACCGTGAACGTGGTAACGGATGCGGTAACGCGCAGTTATGTCGCCGCCACGGGTGCGCTCAACTGGTCGGCCGTATACGCCGGCAGTGCGGCACTGAACGATGAAGGCCGGGATGTGATCGCAACCACTGCGGGCTGCCTGGTTGTCGGCTTCAAGCAAATGGCGTTGCCGAACACGGATGCCATTGGCCTGCGCTACTCGGCCACCGGCGTGCTCTCCTGGCAGAACGCCACCACGGCGCCCGGTGACAACAACGATAACGTGCGTGCGCTGCGCGTGGATGCGTCCAACAACGTTTACGCGGCCGGTTACTCTGTGGAGAGCCGCATGAACCGCAACATGTCGTTGGTGAAGATCAACAGCGCGGGCGTGGTGCAATGCCACTACAACCTGGACGGCACTTCCCCGGCCAGCCCGGACGAGGCGCAAGGGGTGGAGTTCACCGCCACCAATGACCCCGTGGTGGCAGGCTACACGAAGAACAGCGGAGAGTCGAACGACATCACTTTCTTCCGCATGAACGCGACCACATGCGATACGGTGTGGACGAAAAAGTTGCCCACCGCTTCGGACGGCAGTGACCGGATCTACGACATGACCAAGGATGCGGCCGGCAACTTCTATGCGACCGGGCGCGTGGACAACGATCCGACATTCGCTGCGAACGATAATGTGTACACCAGCAAATTCGATGCGAACGGAACTGTTCTCTGGACCGCCAATTACACCAGCGTTGGTGTGGACGAGGACCGCGGCTCCTTTTTGCGCGTGGCCACTTCAGGCAACGTGTACGTTACCGGCCGCACATGGAACGGAACGAATTTCGATATCCTGCTGCTGAAGTACAACAACCTGGGCGTGCAGCAATGGGCGCAGGTATACAGCGGCGGCTTTGGTACCGATGAGCCCAACGCGTTGGTGTTGGACGCCACGGAGAATGTATACGTGACCGGTCGGGCGGAGGAGGTAACGGCCGGCGAGTACAACTACATCACGTTGAAGTACAGCACGGCCGGTGTGCAACAATGGGCACAGGCATACAACGGCACAGGTGCGGGAGACGATCAAGGGGAAGGGGTGGTGGTGGATGGTTCAGGGAACGTGTATGTGACAGGATTCAGCGATCGCGTGGTGGGCGCCACGGAGAACATGGATATCGTGACGTTGAAATACAGCGCAGCTGGAGTTCTCCAATGGACCGTGAATTACAGCGGCATCTCTGCGGACAAGGACCTCGGTGATGCGATAGCGTTGAACAGCACGGGACAGATCCTAGTGGCCGGGCATGCAACCGCTGGTGCCGTCGGCGCCTTCCACTACGATGCCGTGGCGCTGGTGTACGATCAATACGGCGCGTTGCTCTATTCAGACACGTACAACTCAGCAGGCAACGGTAATGAGACGCCAACGGTGTTGGTGGTGAAAGGCACGGATTTCTACATCGCGGGTTTCACGGAATCCGTTGCGACAGGTCGCAACATGTTGGTGATCAAGTACACCGGCACCGCGCAGTACGTGAGCACCACGCCCAAGGTCTTCCTGGGTGGTGCCTTCGTGAGCGGCACTAGCCTGATGAGCGATGGCCTGCGAACGCTCGGCCTGATCCCCGCCAGCGAACCCTACACTTCCCTGGCCTACCTGTACAGCGGCAGCCAAGGGGGGAATGTTGCACCAGCCACGTTGACGATCACGGGCAACAACGCACTTGTGGATTGGGTGGTGGTGGAATTGCGCAGTAGCACAACGCCTGCGACCGTGCTGGCGAGCCGCGCGGCACTGGTGCAACGCGATGGCGATGTGGTCGGGTTCGATGGCGTCTCACCGATCACCTTCGGCCGTGCACCCGGCAGTTATTATGTCGCGGTAAGACACCGCAACCATTTCGGCGTGATGACGGCGGCCGCGGTGGCCTTGAGCACGGCGGCGACCGCGGCGAACTTCACCCTTCCCGCCACGCTGACATACGGCACCAATGCCACGCAAACCGTTGGTACCGTGAAGGTGCTATGGTCCGGCAACTGCCTGCGTGATACACAGATCAAGTACGTCGGCTTATCGAACGATCGTGATCAGATCCTTGTCGCGGTTGGCGGCACCGTACCCAACAACGTGATCACCGGCTACCGGCTGGAGGACACGAACCTGGACGGTAGCGTGAGCTACATCGGTCTCGCG
>JANNYL010000505.1:0-5229 GCA_031410075.1 Flavobacteriales bacterium | reverse complement strand
GGAATCCAGGTATTGGTTTCACCAGACAGCAAACGTTTACAATTACTCGATCCATTTGCTGCATGGGAAGGCGTTGATCTGAAAGGCTTGAAATTATTGATCAAGGCAAAAGGGAAATGCACCACCGATCACATCAGCATGGCTGGTACCTGGTTGAAGTATCGCGGCCATTTGGACAACATCAGCAATAACACACTCATCGGAGCCACAAACGCTTTCAATGGAGAGGTCGATAAGGTGAAGAACCAGCTCACTGGTGAATACGGTGCGGTGCCCGCAACGCAGCGTTCCTACAAGGCAGCTGGAACACCTACTATCATCGTAGGGGATCATAACTACGGCGAAGGATCTTCACGGGAACACGCTGCCATGCAGCCACGCCATCTCGGTGTTAGTGCTGTCCTAGTAAAGAGCTTCGCGCGCATCCACGAGACCAATTTGAAGAAGCAAGGCATGCTGGCCCTGACGTTTGCGAACGAAGCCGATTATGAGAAGATCCAAGAGGATGACCGTATCGACTTCACGGATCTAACGGCCTTCGCGCCGGGCAAACCGCTCACCTTGGTGTTCAAGCATTCAACTGGAGGTAACGATACGATCGTTTGCAACCACACATACAATACGCAGCAGATCGAGTGGTTCAAGGCGGGTGGTGCACTCAACATCATTCGGGCGCAGCAGAAGGGATAGTGATCGTATGCAGAAGGGAATAACTATCAACGAGAATGTTGATAGCCATCGACTTTTGCTGGGGTGAAGCGTACTTCTTGATCAATGTTATTTCAGGACGAACCGGAAACCAGCAGCAACCCCAATGGCGCTGGGGAACCGGAATACGTTCTGTCCTTCGCTTGAAATGGCCGCGCTGATCTGACCTTCAACGAATGGACAACCCCAGGTGAAGTTCCATTCTCCACCAAACCCGGCGCGGAAATTCAAGTCGCCCCAAGTTTCTCGTTGTTCGGCGCTCGTCACCATGCCTTCGGACGATTCCCATGCCAGATCGCGCTGCCGCCATCGCTGGATCCACCCAGCCCCAATGGTTGTGTACGCCCCGCGGTACAGGCCGCCAATACACGAGGTATCCGAAAACGGGAATTTCAGGTCAAGGGTCAATCCTACTGCGGCCAAGCGCTCATCGCGCTGAAAAGCTTTCCACGTTCGCGGTGCAGGGTCATCCGATGCCCCCATCATTTCGGAGTGTTCGTTCGCGAACGGAGAAACGAATACACCCGCGCGCCAACCTGCGGCTGATATCCAGGGTGATCGGAATTCTACAGCGGCCCCCATGGCCACCGACTCGCGTAGGGTGATCCGATCATCAACGCGCAAAACCTGCGCTCCTATTGCGACCTGAGCAATTGCCATTTCAGCTATCGCGAGAGATGCAAGAAGGATAGGCAAACGCATATTCATGGTCTTTCAACGCTTGGGTATGAGACGAATTGCCTGATGCGTTCGGTTGCCTTCCCAATTGATACCAGTAACCCACTGGCTCCCGCCACTTGCTCGTTGGGGCTATGCCTAGCTAGCTGGTCTGCCTTGTTTCGCCCCGTCAACAACAACGAACGAACCAAACAACCCGAACAACATGAACCGCACGCACAACATCCTGAACCTCTTCATCACCAGCCTCACCTTTATCACCAGCCTTGGCGCCCTTGCACAAAGTGGCGCTTCCGCCGAAGGAAAATTGCAGTCCGGTACAACGGTGGTTTTGGAAACCATCCAAGAACTTTCTTCCGGCAACATGTCTGTTGGACAAAGTGTTCCGCTGCGCGTGAAGTACGATGTGATCGTGAAAGGCAAAGTGCTCATCAAGGGAGGCGCCATGGCCAGCGCGCAAGTGACCAGCGTTGAAGCTCGCGGTGGAATGGGTAAAAAAGGGTCGTTCGCGATGCGACCTACCGTAGTGCAAGCCATAGACGGCCAGATGATCGTACTTGCAAATGGCGGCGCAAGCATGGTTGGCGAGAACAAAGTGGGTGGTGCTGTGGCGTTGGCTGCTGTAGTAAGCCCGCTGTTTCTGTTGAAGAAAGGGAAAGACGCGGTAATCCCGCCGGGTTACGAGATGCAAGGCACTGTGGCGAACGCGGCTGAGATCGCGCTGTTGTAAAGGTCCAATGGCTGATATCAGGCCAAGAGGCGGGAGGCGGGTCATTACTCGCCTCTCGCTATTTCATACTCATCTGCTCCCGGTTTTTGATCTTTCTGTATCCCCATTATTCGGGATAGCCATTTACGCAGAGCTTCTTAGGTTTGCAGCAAACAGAAGACACATGAATTCGCTCTACAGATCACTCCTCCTCGCTACTGCCGCTTTGGTTGTCTCCAAGGCTGCGGCCCAAACCCAATTCGGTATCAAGGTGGGGGCGAATTATTTGATCGCTTCACAGTCAATTTCACCTGAACCGAAGGATCCTTTGCCGTCGGTGAAAGGTTTGGGTCTTCAATTCGGTGCTTACGCGAAGATCCCATTCTCTGATATGGTTGGCTTGCGGCCTGAGTTGGGGTTCTCCTTCCGGCGGGCAAAATCGGATAATTCCGTTACGACAAAAGCTTCGGTTGTCGATGGGAACAATCAAGTGATCGGTTCTGCTGATGTTACCGTTCAGACGAATACCGACCAACGTTTGCAGTATTTCCAACTTGCCGTTCCGCTCAGTTTGAACCCGAGCACGAATTTCCGTGTGATGGTTGGCCCAGCTATCGGCTTCCTGATGGGCGGAAAACTCAATGAGGACGTTACAACGACAGTCACGAACGGAATTGCGAATAATCAACCTTTCACGCAAGATCCCACATTCGTAGCAACAGAGAAAAAGGGTTCGGCAGCCACAAAGGACTTTTCGAAAGCCGAAGTTGCCGTAGTAGCGGGTGTGGGATATGAACTGGATATGGGTGTGGACTTTGACCTGCGTTTCTACCGCGCCATTGTTCCAACACAGGATATCAGTCAATCCACAGTTCGTTACAAGGCCTTTACGAACATGATTGAGTTCTCCGTCGGATACACCTTTGGGAATTGATCCTTCGACCATAGGCGTAAGACGTTTTGGTTCGGTATGTCCGGTTGTATCGATTCCGCTCCGATTCCTTTTAACCGTGCGATGCTCATTTGGTTATTCGATCAAATGGCATAGTTTTGGCGACTTACTTACCAAACCAAACACATGAAAAAGACTCTTCTCTCAATGGCTGCCTTGGCTTTGGCTGGCAGTATGATGGCTCAAGACAACCGTTTCAGCGCAGGCTTGGAGGTTGCCCTTCCAATGGGCGATTTCGGTGATGCTGCAGGCATCGGTTTCGGTGCAACATTAGGATTTGAGTTGCCTGTTGGTGACAATTTGGGGATCATTGCCCAAGCTGGTTACATCAACTTCACAGCGAAGGACATCACTGTTGATCTTGGGCCTTTCGGTTCCGCCACGGTTGAGGGTGTTTCTTCCGCAGCAATTCCGATCCAAGTAGGTGCGAAGTATTATTTCACCGACAATCAGGAGGGTTTCTATGCTGGTGCACTTACCGGTATCCACTTGTTCTCGGCTGAGGGTTCTGATGGTTCTACAAGCTTTGGTGTGGCTCCATTGCTGGGTTATATCATTGGTGAGAACATCGACATCGCGTTGCGTTACCAGTTGCTCTTCGATACACAAGAGACAACGGTTATTGTGGGTACATCAGTGACAACGGAGTCGACATCGGTGACCAACTCATATCTCGGCCTTCGTGCTGCTTATATGTTCTGATCAGTTCCGCTAGTATCTCCAAAGGAAAGGCGGCCATTTGGCCGCCTTTCCGCATTTCAGGAGCTGTACTTCAATAAGTTCGCGGCCGAATGCCACTATTGAAGACTGTGTTGAAGAACGATCTGATCCTGAAGGCGGCCCGAGGCATAGCCACCGAGCGCACCCCAGTTTGGCTTATGCGCCAAGCTGGCCGTATTTTGAAGGAATATCGCTTGGTCCGTGAAAAGGCCGGAGACTTTCGAACCCTTGTGCAAACCCCCGAACTCGCTGCCGAGGTCACTATTCAGCCGGTTGATATACTTGGAGTGGATGCCGCGATCATCTTCAGCGACATATTGGTTGTGCCAGATGCCATGGGTCTAACGTATGTGATGGATGAAGGTAAAGGCCCGCGCTTTCCCAAAACGATACGCTCCATTCCCGAAATGGCTCGTTTGCGCACTCCCGATGTGGAAGATGATCTTGCTTATGTAGCACAAGCGATCCGCCTAACCAAACTCGGACTTGCCGGCCGTGTTCCACTGATAGGCTTCGCGGGTGCTCCTTGGACCATATTCTGTTACATGACAGAAGGGAAAGGGAGCAAAACCTTCAGCTTGGCACGGCGATCGCTTTTCGCAGACCCGGCATTCGCCCACGCTCTTATGGAACGCATCACCGATACAACCATTCAGTACCTGCAAATGCAAGTGCGCGCTGGTGCCGATCTGGTCCAGGTCTTCGATTCGTGGGCTGGCGTTCTTGATCGGGAGACTTACCGAACCTTTTGCATTCCATACCTCCGCCGGATCTGCGAGAGCATCTCGGATGTTCCGGTAACAGTCTTCGCCAAGGATGCATGGTTCGCCTCTGCTGATATCGCAGCACTGCCATGTGCAACAATTGGTCTCGACTGGGCGCAGGATGCCGCATGGGCGCGAACACAAGTGGGGCCGAACAGAACGATCCAGGGAAATCTCGATCCGTGCGTGCTGTATGCAGAAGGTGCTGTCGTTCAGCGAGAGACCGAGCGCATGCTGCAACGATTCGGTCCCAACAGGCACATTGCTAACTTGGGCCACGGTGTTTACCCGGATACTCCGGTAGACAATGTGCGCCGCTTTGTAGATACCGTCAAAGAATTCCAACATCCCAACGCATGAATTTCAGAATTTCGACCCTGATCACAGCGATCGCATTCGGAGCGTCAGCTTTTGCCCAAGAGCAAATGCCGGACAGCCTCAACCTGATCGAGAACGGGAGCTTCGAGCAGCTCGATGGCAAGTTGAAGAGGCTCGGCTACTTTGAGGTTGCCAAAGGCTGGAAGAGCCCTACCAACAAAAAGGCCGACCTTTTTTCCGAGACTGTTCCAGGTTCACCCATCAGCGTGCCCCGTAACGATCGTGGTGATCAGGGTGCCCTCAACGGTCAGAACTATGCAGGCCTGATGTGGTGGAGCTATATGAACAAGGAGCCTCGCACTTACATGATGGCCAAGTTG
>JANNYL010000504.1:0-2481 GCA_031410075.1 Flavobacteriales bacterium | reverse complement strand
TCGACGCGGCGTCCGATCGGCACATCTGGTCGCGCACCTACGATCGCCCTTCCGAAGATGTGCTTGCGCTCCACAACGAGGCGCAGCCTAGATTCGCACGGACCAACACCTTTCATTGATGCGTCGTTTCGCCCTCATTTCTCTCGTACTTCTCATTCTCGGCTCAGGACTGTTCGTTTACTTCCGCTATTCGTGGGTGTTCGGCGAAGGTGCCAAGAGCGGTGAATTGAACTATGTGGTGCACAAAGGATGGGTATGGAAGACCTACGAAGGCAAGCTCATCCAGACCGGTATCAAAGGCGGTGCTGGCAGCATGCAGAGCAACGAATTCATTTTCTCGGTAAGCGATGAGCGCATCGCCAAGCAATTGATGGTGAACAGCGGTAAGACCTTCAATCTGCACTACGTGGAATACCAAGGAGCGCTTCCGTGGAGAGGCATGAGCTCGTACGTCGTGGATTCGATCATCAGCATGAGCGGCCCTGTGGAGGTTCCCGGCCAAGTGATCGTTCCCTGATCACGGGAGAGCTGGTTATTCGGATCCTCCGCTCATTTTCATTTCATCTTCTTCCTCCTCTTTCTTCGCGCCTTTCAGTTCTGTTGAAGCATCGATCCCACTAAGGACCTCTAGATTGATCCCATCGCTGAGGCCTGTTTTCACCCAGGTGCGTTTCCACTCTTCCCCGTTCTTCACGTTCACGAACGCACTGTCGCCTTTCTTGTTGAACTCCACGATGCTTTCAGGAACCGCGAGAACACTATCGCGACGGTCGAGTTCGATATCCGCATTCGCACTATAGCCACTGCGCAATGTTTGGCCTTCCTTCTGTGAGACCGCTGCACGGATCTCGAACTGTATGGCGCCGTTCTCTTCCACACCCTTTGGTGCGATGTACTCAAGAGCCGCATCCCACGTGGCGTTCTCGATGGCGCCAACCGTGAGTTTCACAGGCATGCCGAGTTTCACTTTGCCCACTTCGCTCTCATCCACTTTGCCTTGGAAGATCAGGTCGGTCATGTCCGCAACTGTAGCGATCGTTGTGCCTTCGTTGAAGTTGTTCCGCTCGATCACGCTGTTGCCCTCCTTGATCGGAACATCGAGGACCATGCCGCTGATCGTGCTGCGAACCACGGTATTGCCTGCACTACTTCGGCTGATGCCATCGCGAACGAGCAGTAACGATTCCTGAGCTGCGTCCAATTCCTGTTTGGCATTCTTCAACGCGATGTCGTAGCCCTGCATTTCAGAAGCTGCGATAACACCCTTGTCGGAGAGCGGTTTGTTGCGGTCATAGGTCAGTTGTGCGTTCTGCACACCGATCTCGGAACCTTTTACGCGCGCTTCTGCATTGCTCAAGGAAAGCATATCCGCAACGATCTGGATCTTGGCGAGCGGGTCGCCTTTCTTCACCTGCTGGCCAGCCTCCACGTACAACTCGCGGATGATCCCGCTAACAACAGGCTTGATCGCGATCTCCTTGCGCGGCACGATCTTGCCATTGGCCACGGTCTTCTTCAGGATGGTCTGCTTCTTCGCTTTCTCGACCTGGAAGACATCGGGCTTGCTCGCGTTCTTCTCGTACAGGAAGTACATGAGCCAAACGAAGAGCACAGGGATCGAAATGAAGAACAGGTACTTGAGGATCTTTTTCATGACGGTTATCGATCGGAAAAGCGAGGTACGTATTTGGTGGTTAATCTGCGCGAAGAGCATCAACAGCTTTGATCTTCAACGCACGCATTGCCGGGAAGAATCCAGCCAACATGCCGAAGAACATGAGCACTGCGAATGCGATGATCGCGACGGAGAAATGGACTCCTGGGTTCTTGAAGAAATCGCTGCCACTGGCCAACGAACTGGCTAGCTCCAGAACGCCAACAGCGGCGACCAGGCCGAAATAGCCTGCTACGAAAATGAGCGTTAAGGCTTCCTGGACGATCTGGCTGACGATCATGCGCGGGGTGGCGCCAATGCTGCGCCGGATGCCGATCTCTTTTGTGCGTTCCTTGATGCTCACCAGCATGATGTTGCCGATCCCGATCACGCCAGCGATCAAGGACGCCACACCTACGATCCAGCTGATCGCTGAGATGCCCATGAACAAGCCGTTCATCTTGCCGTACATGTCCTGCATGTTCCAACTTCCGAAGGCATTGTCGTCGGTGGGGTCCACATGGTGCTTGCGCGCCATCAAGGCTTTGATGTCCTTTTCGATCCGGGCGACATCCTCGTTGGGCTTGGCCACGATGCTGAACCAATGCACTTCGTTCAAGCTGTTGAACGCCTTCTGGAAAGTCGTGAACGGCACATAGATCTTGGCGTCCGGATTGTCGCCCATTTCGGCACTGCTCTTCTTTTTGGTGACCCCAACCACTTGGAAGTACACGCCATTGATGCGGATATACTTGCCCAAGGGCTCTTCTTTGCCGAAGAGAAGTTCCACTACCTGCAGGCCGATCACGCAGATCTTGCGCTCTTCA
>JANNYL010000503.1:0-2673 GCA_031410075.1 Flavobacteriales bacterium | reverse complement strand
GTTCAGGGCAAGGCCAGTCCAAATCACAAGGTGAAAGTCGCTCCCAAGGGCGGGCGCGAGATCGTGATCACCCGCACGTTCAATGCTCCGCGCGAACTCGTCTTCGACGCGATGAGCAAGCCCGCGATGATCAAGAAATGGCTGAATGGGCCGCCGGGCTGGACGATGAGGACTTGCAAGATCGACCTACGTGTGGGCGGTAGCTACCGCTATGTGTGGAGCAATTCCGCCGGACCCGACATGGGCATGGGCATGGGCGGTGTGTACAAGGAGGTGAAGCGGCCTGAACGCATCGTCAACACCGAGATCTTCGACGACGCTTGGTATCCAGGTGAAGCGCTTGCGACGATGGTGCTCACGGAGAAGAACGGCACCACGCTGATGACGATCACCGTGCGCTACGAGTCGAAGAACACGCGCGATGGTGTCCTGGCTTCACCAATGGAGGGTGGCTTGGAGTTCAGCTATCAAGAATTGGACGCCCTGCTCGCAACCAAACGCAACGGCACCACAAAGAAGGAAAACGCGCTCTACACCGGCGTGTCGGAGTCGGAGAAAGTCGACGCGTACATGAAGACGCTGAAGCATCCGCTGAAGAGTGTTGCAGGGCAATTGCGATCCATCATACTTAGCGCTGACAAGTCGATCGGTGAAGGCATCTTCTGGAACGCGCCCACCTTTTATTACACGGGTGAGATGAAGCCCTTCGACCCGAAGACTTACAAGCGCTACCTCGTCGGCTTCAACTTCTTCAAGGAGGATATGATCCGCCTGATCTTCCTTCGCGGTGCTGTGGTGAAGGACCCCAAAGGGTTGCTGGTGGGCGACTACGCGGATGGACGAAGATTGCTGATGATCCACAGCAAGGAAGACCTCAAGCAGAAGGAGAAGGACCTGAAGCGGATCCTCAAGGAATTGCTCAAGAAGATCGACGCATGAATCTCACGACAATGATCACAACACCTGAAGTCGTCAACACGCAGGAAACCATCACCGCCGCGATCCCCCTGGTGATCCCTGGCCGCGACATGCCCAAGTACATGGATCCTGCCATTCAGGAGATCCTTAAAGCGCTTGCGGAACAGGGCATGCATCCTGCGGGACCCATGTTCAGCTACCACCATCGCCGCCCCAGCGACACCTTCGACTTCGAGATCGGCTTCCCGGTATCGGTGCCGATCAAACCGGTTGGCCGCGTGATCAACAGCAAACTGTCTGCGGTGAAGGTGGCGCGCAGTGTGTACCAAGGGCCATACGAAGGCTTGGCGCAGGCCTGGACCGCGTTGCAGAAGTGGGTGCGCGAGAACGGTCACGGCGAAACAGGCCGGTTCTGGGAGCGCTACTTGAACAACCCGAACGAGGTGAAGAGCCCGAGTGAATACCGCACGGAGTTGAATTGGGTGATCGGGTGATCAGACGATTAGAAAATCAGAAGATCGGAATGCCCGGTAAGCAACACGCGGATGTGAAAGCGGCCCTGAAGTGGCTGGAAGCGCAAGGAACGGAGCGTTACCGGGACCAGATGGACGCGCGCTTCGGCATCGTCACGGACAAAGCCTTCGGGACATCCATGGCGGATGTAAAGCTCCTCGCGAAGACGATCGGCAAGGACCACGAACTCGCGCAGGCCTTGTGGGACAGTGGCTGGCATGAGGCCAAGGCACTGGCCGCGTTTGTGGTCGATCCCAAGCAGGTGACCAAACGCATCGCACGGCGGGAGGCGCAACGCGCGGGTAAACCCGTCCCTCCCAGACGGCCGAAGCGGACATCATGAAGATCCATCTCCCCGCCATTATCCGATTCGATGCGATCGCGGCCACCGCGGCGTTCCTCATTCTGTACTTCGGCCATGATATGCTCTCGCCCTTGTCCGGGCTTTCGCCGGAATGGCTTGGACGCCTGGGCCTGATTTCCGCCGGATATGCGGTCTACGGCTTGTGCCTTATCGCGCTTAAGGCATACCGTCCACTACCTGTCGGCGCGTTGATCGTGGCCAACACGGTCTACAGCTTGTTCTGCGTTGGATTGCTGTTGGCCAAACGCTCCGAGCTCACCAAGTTCGGCATCGCACACCTGCTTTTCGATGCGGTGCTCGTTGCTACCCTTGCATTCATCGAGTATCGCATTGCCCGACGTACGACCAGGCCGAACACCATCGCAGCTGCCGGACGCACATGATACCCCGTTCGAGCTTTTTCACCCCCTCTTCTATGCCAAGTCAGAACGCGAAACCAAGCAATACGGCCGACTATCTGGCGCTGTTAGCCCCCGATCAACGCAAGGCCCTGGAGGAATTGCGCAAGCGGATCGTCGTGGCCGCACCGGATGTTGACGAACACTTCGGCTATGGCCTACCGGGCTTCAAACTGCACGGACATCCGCTGATCTACTTCGGTGCGGCCAAGAACCACTGCGCGCTCTACGGATCGATACCGCCGGGTTTCAGCGATGCGTTGAAGGACTTCAAAACCAGCAAGGGGGCTATCCAGTTCACGCCCGAGAAGCCCCTTCCCGCAGTGCTCGTAATGGACATCGTGAAGGCGAAGGCAGCGGAGATCGAACTCCGTTGGCCAGTAAAAAAAGCACCAAACAAAATACACAATGGTTGCCTTTGGTTTTAAGGTTGCTTGCATTTTCTCTTGGTGTTGTCGCTTTAGCGAGGCCGCAGTCTAC
>JANNYL010000502.1:0-3159 GCA_031410075.1 Flavobacteriales bacterium | reverse complement strand
TCCAGAGATCGACCGCAGGCTTTTCCAATCGGCGAAAGGCTTCATGCTCCGGAATGCACGTATCCGTTACGCGGTTCATTCCACGGTCCAACAGATCGCGTTCTTGCTGCGGTGTCAGATCTCGGTAGTTGGGCACGCGCTCGTAATGGTTGTGCGCCACCAGGTTCATCACATCCTCTTCCAAGTTCGCCCCGGTGCAGCTGATGATATCCACCTGTCCCTGGCGGATCATCTCCGCGAGGATCTTACCGAGCTCAGCTGTGCTCATAGCCCCCGCGAGGGAGATCAGCATCTTCTTGCCTTCGGCCTTGTGCTTCTTGTAGCCCTTGGCGGCATCCACCAGAGCGGCTGCGTTGAAGTGCAAATAGTGCTTCTCGATGAAGCTGGAGATCGGTCGGTTGCTCATGTCTGAATTCGCGGTCGAATATAGAGGCGTGATGTGATGCGCAAAGCGTGTAGTCGAAATCTGTCTCGAGAATGCGACTTGTCGCACACCATTACACGTTGAAACGTATTGTCGTGGTCACTTACCCACCAACTCCGCCTGCGGCAAATACCCGAGCAACTCCATCATCCTTTCCGCGCTCTGCACCTCTGCAAAAACGCGATCCGTGAGACTTCCGTCGGCGTTGCGGTCGATGAGGACGTGCTTGGGTTTTGGGATCAGGCAATGCTGGATGCCGCCGAAGCCGCCGAGCGAATCCTGGTAGGCACCGGTATTGAAGAAGCCGAGGTATTGCTTGCGTTCCGCTCGGAACTTGGGCAGGTAGATGGCATTCACATGCTGCTCGCTATTGTAGTAATCGTCGCTATCGCAGGTCATGCCGCCGAGGAAGACGCGCTCGTACTCATCGTGCCAGTTGTTGATGGGCAGCATGATAAAGCGCTTGTTGATGGCCCACGTGTCCGGTAGGGTGGTCATGAAGCTTCCGTCGATCATGTTCCAGCGTTCCTTTTCGTTCTGCTTCTTCTGGCCGTGTATGCTGAAGAACGTAGCACCGGCATCGGCCACGGTGAAACTCCCGAACTCGGAGAAAATGTTCGGCTCTTGCACGTGGTTCTCTTCGCAGATATCCTTGATGCGGCCGATGATCTCCGTGATCATGTAGTCCACATCGAAGGTGTAGCTCAGGCTGTTCTTGATCGGCAATCCGCCACCGATGTCGAGGGTGTCCAACGTAGGGCAGAGCTTCTTCAGATCGCAGTACACGTTCACGCACTTGCCCAGCTCGTTCCAGTAATATGCACTATCGCTGATGCCGGTGTTGATGAAGAAGTGCAGCACCTTCAACTTGAATTTGCGCTGCTTGCTCACCTGGCGCATGTAGAACGGAATGATGTCCTTGTACCCGATACCAAGGCGGCTGGTGTAGAACTCGAATTTCGGCGCTTCTTCCGCAGCGATGCGGATGCCGATATCGCACGGGTTCTTGATCACTTCATCCAGCGCGTACAGTTCGCCCATGTTGTCGATGATGGGGATCACCTTCACGCCACTGTTGCTCAGGCGCCCGATGTTGCGGATGTAGCGTTCATCCTTGTATCCGTTGCAAAGGATCGTCGCATCGCGGCTCAGTTTGCCGCGCTCCATCAGCAGTTCGATGATCTCGATATCGTATGCGCTGCTGGTCTCCAGGCTCACGCCTTTCTCCAACACTTTTTCCAGGATATAGCTGAAGTGATTGCTCTTGGTGCAGTAGAAGTACTCGTAACTCCCATTGTAGTTATGCTCCTTGAAAGCCTTGGCGAAGCAATTGCGCGCCTCGTCGATCTTATCACCGATCTTGGGCAGGTACGTGATCCGAAGCGGAGTGCCATGCTTCTTGATGATGTCCATCAAGGGCAGGTCATTCCACGTGAGCGCGTCGTTCACGAACTTGAACTCGTCCTTGGGAAAGTCGAACGTTTGCTCGATGAGGTCGATGTAGTGGGTCTTCATTCTTTCGGAGTGCCGGGAGGTAAATTAGATAGCAATTGGTGGTTCGCAGTGGTGATCGACGATACGACCGCCAACTGCGAACTACCAACTCGGGAAATGTGCGTGGGAAAGTGCGTGAACCTCGGAAGCAAGGGGCGACAGGTCGCCAAGTTCCGGGGTTCGCGTGCGTTCATCAGCGGAAAGCGGAAGGAACGCCGCAATGCCCGTCAATGGCGTTGAGCATGGCGGACCAGGTCTGGTCACAGATACCTGTTGCTCGTTTGCGGTCCATGGTGATGGGTGCAAAGTAAAACGTGCGAGGAACACACGGGTCCGATAATTTCCAAAAATTCTCTTCAGCGGATCGTCCAGTGCTGTAATGAACTTGTACATGGAAGGTCCACCTCCAAGAGGGACGACCGTTCCTCGGATCGAACGGGATCACCTACCCAGCGACAATGAAGTGTTCTGCTACTGACTAAAATTGCCCTGTTGATCTTCCCCATTCAACGCGATAAGTCTACCGCGATCGGACAGGTCCGTTCGAAGAATTGCGGGAAAGACCGCCGGCGAAGTGGTTGTTCAGTGCTGCTGCGTCCAAGGATGTGGTTCATCGGTTCCGCAAAGGCGCCGTTCGTCATGGCAGTTGTTGCGATCTGACATTGGTGGGTATTGTGCTGCCCACGGTTACCAGGATGGGATCGCGATCATTGCGCACACCGATGTAGCTGACATTGCCGTCCATGTTCACATCCTCGGTTCGGTATACGCCCTGCACCACGTTGTTGGGAGTTGTACCACCCACCACTAAGAGCACAACATCACGGTCATTCGCGTTGCCAGTGTACTTCACACCGTCGTCGGCAATGACATTTCCGGACCAGAGCAAATACTTGCCGTCCCGGAACCTCTCTGCGTCGGTGCCCCAAGTGGCGATCGATGTGAAGTCTATGGGACTGGTCATGGCGGATAGAGCAAGAGGCGTGGCGCACATGACCCCGATATGATTTCGATGTCGCAAGGCCACGTGGTAGTTGCTCGGGGGTTGGTCAAAGATCACCGTACTCATTCCATCCAAACCCACCACGTCACCATCGCGTTGCACCAGTGCGGCGTGACGTTCTATGATGATCGAGGGTGAGGTGGGACTGCGAAGTTCCACAAGCACCCAGTCAACGATGGCATTGTATGGATCATTCGCAGCCAGCACAGCTGATGCAACTGTTTCCGTGCCGCCGTAT
>JANNYL010000501.1:0-17681 GCA_031410075.1 Flavobacteriales bacterium | reverse complement strand
GCGGGAGCGTAAACCCAGGCTTCATCCCAGAAGAAAGGCATATCGAGGTATGGGATCTTGAAAGCAACGAAAACCCCTATGATCGCTATTAGCGCAGCCAGGTACGGGTCCAGCCAAGACTTGCCCAATTCCATTGTTGGCATCAGTCGGCACCCAGGATCGACATGGTAACCAACGAACAGATATCTGATGGAGTATCGCCGTAGCTCATCGTGCTATGATCTGAAGGCGTGAAATAGCACATGTCACAAGTACCAACTCAATTCCGCGAATGTAAATGCCACTTCAAGAATTCGGGACATGTGCTTGGCGCAATTGCTTCATAACCTTGCGCTGAAGTACCTGTGTATATTGTCATACACATAGCTTCGTCACCAATATGTTCCGACCGCCGATCAAGTCCCTGATCTTTGCATTCGTATGGTTGTTCGGCGATCTGTCGAATTCTGCCTCTGGCCAAATAACGTGGCGCCGGACTTACGGCGGTTTTGGTTCCGACGTTGGTGCCAGTGTGCGCCAAACCAGTGATGGAGGATATATAGTTGCGGGGTCGACAGGCAGTTTTGGCAATGGTTCGGGCGATATCTATGTGATCCGCCTGGACCAATTCGGCGAACCGATATGGTCCAAGACCTATGGTGGTATTGGAGTGGAACAGGGTGTGGCCTGTCGCGAACTTCCAGATGGCTTTATTATCGCTGGGTCCACGGCTACTGGCACCAATGGCGGTTATGATATGACATTGATCCGCACTGACCAGGTAGGCGTACCCTTGTGGGAGAAGAATTATGGCACCGAGGCTTGGGATCTGTGCAGATCACTTATCGTGGTTCCCGATGGTTTCGTGCTAGGAGGGCTGAGCTATGGTTCGGGCTACTCCAATGGTGCGGCTTATTTGGTTCGAACTGATCTGAACGGTGATACTCTTTGGACAAGAACGTTAGGGAGCTCGATGGGAACTGTATGTAATGGACTTGCTGCGACTGCGGATGCAGGCATATTAATAGCCGGAAGTAGCGAGTCCTCGAACGGTTTTGACGATGGATTTATCGCCAGGTGCGATCTTGCAGGTAACGTAGAATGGACAAACACAATAGGTGGTGATAGCCTCGACTCGTTTTCAAGTATTGTTGAATCTCCGGCAGGTGGATACGTTGCGATAGGTGTTACCAACAGCTTTGATGTTACTCAACAGATATACCTCGTGGGTACAACTGACCTTGGACAATTGAACTGGTTCCGTCTCATTGGTAACTCTGCTGATGCTGGTGCTTCTGAGATCAGGGGGGATCACGGAGGTGGTTTCGTATTCACCGGCTATAACACATTGAACCTTGGGGAGCGAGACATGATCTTCACTGTTACTGACGTAGATGGTTTCTTTCAAAATGGCTATAACTATGGGAATGGCCAGCCTGCGGACGGTTACTCGATCGATACAACGATGGATGGAGGGTATGTGATCGCTGGTTGGTCCGAAGATTATGGTCCGGGCTTCAGATCCGTTTATGTGGTCAAGACCGATACAGATGGCCAGACCGGTAGCTTGGATGTTGATGTTTATCTGGATCCAACCAACATCCAGGAGGGGTTGGTCAGATCATCTGCATCAATTTTCCCCAACCCTACCAACTACACGCGCCAGATCCGGATCGCAGGTGTTCCTTCCGCACTCGGTATTGTGGCTATTGCGTACGACCTCGCAGGTCGCATCGTCCGCAGTTGGTCGCTTGCTGCAGGTGAAAGAGAGATCGACTTGTTCGATATGGCCCCAGGTTCTTATCAAGTTGTTTTGACAAGCGATTCGAAAGTTATACGGTCTATTCACCTCATTGTGCAATAATTGGGTCTAGTGGGCGTGGCCGATAGAAGCATGGGCCTTCTCCAATGATCTTGGAATGCTGTGCCTCTTCGGTCGTTGGATCCGCACAAGTCGGTGTCGATGACCCCTCACCTCAAAAGGTGAATTGTATTTCGAGCCAACCAAACTGCCTTATGTTCGTCTTCGGTAGGGGAGAGATCTCTCTCTGTGACGCGAGAATGAACCTGGACGAAGAAATCTTGCCTTGGGTACTTCGGTTGCACGGAGCATCTGGCGCTGTGGCGTTGTTCGTTGCTCCACTGGCAATGTTCGTTTACAAAGGAGGCTTATGGCATCGCCGTTGGGGAAGGATCTTCTTCTACAGTATGATCCTGGTTTGTGCTACAGCTATTGTCATGGCTGTCGCACTTCCGCAGAATTTCTGGTTGGCATTGGTGGCTGTGTTCAGCTTTCATATGGTGGCCAGCGGGTACCGTTCGCTTTATCTGAAGAAATTGCATGAAGGCCTGAAGCCTCAACGGTTGGACACATGGCTGCATAGCGTGGCGGGCGTGTACAGCGGCGGCCTGCTCATCTGGGGGCTGTCGCATTTGTTCATGGGCGTGCGGAACACACAAGCCATTCTTTACACGGTGTTCGGTTTGATCGGCATGGCCATGGTGTTGAAGAACATTGGTCAGTTCTTCAAACGGAAACACGACAAACGTGAATGGTTCTTTGGCCACATTACTGGCATGCTGGGCGGATACATTGCGACGGTAAGTGCGTTCAGCGCAGTGAATTTCGGCAATTGGTTCCCTTGGATGCCCGCATGGCTCGTGTGGCTTTGGCCAACGCTGATCGGCGCACCAATGATCGTGTTGTGGTCAGCGTTCTACCGCAGGAAATTCGAAAAAGGCACCAGGATCCGCGAAATGGCGGAGGTCAGGATCCGGTAAGCCACTCGATCAGAGCGCACCGCAGTTCCTGAAACCGGGGATCATCCGGTCTGGATCGATCCGAACGGACATTCCCTTCATGGCAAGATGCAGGTTCGGCGAACTTGACGGATCCTTCCGCATCTTCACCGTCCCTTAATTCGAACCCATGTCGAAACGCTTTCTCCTGATCAGCGGCCTTCTCCTTCTCGCTGCGCTTGCCTCCGCGCAAAAGACCTACACGTACACATCCGTTCCAGGGGACCCACTGGAAGCGCGTATCTACACGCTGGACAATGGCCTGCAGGTGTGGTTGAGCCGCAACACCGATGCACCACGCGTGCAGACGAACATTGCTGTGCGCGCGGGCAGCAAGAACGATCCCGCTGACGCCACGGGTCTGGCGCACTACCTCGAACACATGCTTTTCAAGGGTACCAGTAAGATCGCCACAACCGATTGGGCCAAGGAGAGCGCGGTGCTGAAGCAGATCAGTGATCAGTACGAACTGCGTCGCACCACAACGGATGAGGCCAAGCGTGACGCTATCTACCATGTGATCGATAGCCTCAGCTCCGTGGCCGCAGCATTGGCTGTGCCGAACGAGTACGATAAGATGATCAAGAGCATCGGTGCTCGCGGCACCAACGCATATACCAGCACGGAGCGCACTGTCTACATCAACGATGTGCCGAGCGATGAACTGGAGAAGTGGATGATGATCGAGAGCGAGCGCATGCAGACCTGCGTGTTGCGCCTCTTCCACACCGAGTTGGAAACGGTATATGAGGAGTTCAACCGCGGCCAGGACAACGACGGACGGCAGGCCGCGCAGAAGTTGGACCAGTTGCTCTATCCCAACCACCCGTACGGAACCCAGACAACCATCGGCACGGGCGAGCACCTTAAGAACCCCAGTATGGTGAAGATCCACCAGTTCTTCGATAGTTGGTACAGGCCCAACAACATGGCCGTTATTCTCGCAGGTGATATCGATTACGACAAGACCATCGCCATGGTGGACACCCATTTCGGTAGTTGGGTGAAGAAGGATGTGCCCGGCTTCTCCTTCACGCCGGAGAAGCCCATCACCGGGCCCATCACCGCTGATGTCTATGGTCCAGACCGAGAATGGGTGAGCCTTGCCTGGCGATTCGGTGGTGCTAAAAGTGAAGATCCGATCATGGTCGAGCTCATAGCGGGTATCCTGAGCAATGGCAAGGCTGGTCTTATTGACCTCAACTTGCTACAGAACCAACAGGTGCTCGACGCGAGCGCCTACGCCGGAGAGCAGACCGATTACAGCGAGTTCGGAATGCGGGTGGAGCCGCGCGAGGGCCAGTCCTTGGAAGAAGCGCGGGACCTTGTGCTTGGCCAGATCGAATTGTTGAAGCGGGGTCGGATCGATGACTGGTTGATCGAGGCTGTGGTGAACGATAACAAACAACAGCAGACCCGCTTCTGGAACGAGAACAACAGCATGCGCGCTTCCGCCATGACCGAGAGTTTCATCCTGCGCAAAGACTGGAAAAGCATGGTGGACCATTACGACCGTATGGGAAAGATCACCAAGGAACAAGTGGTGGCCTTCGCCACGAAATGGCTCGGTAACAACTATGTATGCGTTTTGAAGCGCACCGGCGAGAACAAAGAAGCGCACAAGGTGACCAAGCCCAAGATCACCGCCATCGACATCAAGCGTGATGGGAAGAGCGCTTGGCGTGCCGAATGGGAGAAAACTTCCAGCGCCACGATGACCCCGGAGTTCATAGACTTCAAGGCCGCCATCGTGCGAAAGCCTTTGGCCAGTGGCGTCGAACTCGCCTGTGTGAAGAATCCCACCAACGACCTGTTCAGCCTGCGTTACATCCTGGACATGGGTACTAACAACGATCGCGAACTGAAGGTGGCGATCGAGTACCTCAACTACCTCGGGACGGACAAGTACACCCCGGTGGACCTGAAGAAAGAACTGTTCAAGCTCGGATTGAGCATTGATGTCTTCGCCAGTGACGACCGCTCCTACGTTACCCTCAGCGGCCTGGAAAAAAACCTGGAAAAAGGCATCGAACTCCTGGAGCATGTGCTAGCGAGCGCCCAGCCCAACGAGACCGCACTGCCCGGACTGGTCGCCGATATCCGCAAGAACCGCCAGGACCAATTGAAGAACAAGGGTGCGCTGCTCAACAGCGGCCTTGTGAGCTACGCCAAGTACGGGCCCGTATCGCCCGCTAACGACATCCTGTCCAATGAGCAGCTTGCAGGGCTCAAAGCACAAGCGCTCGTGGACCGCATCCACGCGCTCACGGGCTATAAGCACAAGGTGTTCTACTACGGCAGGAAAGGTGCCGATGAGATCGCCGCATTGATGACGAAGTACCACAAGACGCCCGCCTCGTTGAAGGACTATCCCGCTGAGCGGAAGTATCCGGAGCTGCCCACCACGGCCAATAGCGTGCTCTTCGCCGAGTACGACATGGTGCAGACGGAGATGGTGCTGAGCAGCAAGGCCGGCCCGTTCGATGTGGAGAAGCTGCCCTATGCTTCACTTTTCAACGAATACTTCGGAAGTGGCCTCAGTAGTATCGTTTTCCAGGAGATCCGCGAAGCGAAGGCACTGGCCTATGGTGCGAGTGCCAGTTACACAAGCCCGGTGAAGAAAGAGGACGCCCACTATGTCCGCGCGTTCATCGGCACTCAGGCCGACAAGCTGCCCGACGCGATCGACGCCATGCTGAAGCTCATGAACGATATGCCCATGGCAGAGGCCCAGTTCGAAGGTGCCAAGACCAGCGCATTGAAGGTGATCGCCAGCACGCGCATTACCAAAGAAAACATCTATTGGCAGTGGGACGCCGCACAACGCCGTGGTCTCGACTACGATGTACGCAAGAACAACTACGAGCGCATCCCGACGATCACACTGCAGGACATGAAGACTTTTTTCGACAAGGAGATCAAGGGGAAGCCGTACACCTATTGCGTGATCGGCAAGGAGAGCGGCATGAACATGCAGGCGCTTGAGAAGCTCGGACCCGTGCGCATGCTGACAAAGATGTAGATTTTCGGATACGACGAGTAAAATTTTTGAGTTGTGTGTGGCGTGTGCTGCTTCCAACATGCAGCACTCGCCACTCGCCAATCATCACTCGCTACTCCCATGAAACAATGCGTTTTCTCGGTTGATGTGGAGGATTGGTTCCACATCCTTGACCTGCCGAACACACCAAAACTGGCCGAATGGCCGGCCCTGCATAGCGATGTTGTGAAGAACACGCGGCGGATGCTCGCGATCTTCCGGCAGCATGATGTGAAGTGCACACTTTTCTTCCTCGCATGGGTCGCTGAGCGTTGGCCCGACCTGGTCCGCGAAGCGATCGATGATGGCCACGAGATCGCCAGCCACGGTTATGCGCATGAACTGGTCTACACCATTTCAGAACAGCAGTTCTATGACGATATCCGCAAGGGCAAGGACATCATTGAAAAGGCAGGTGGAGTGGAGGTGAAGGGCTACCGTTGCCCAGGGTTTAGCGTAACGATCGAAACGCCTTGGTTTTTCGATCGTGTGCGACAGGCGAGCTACGTCTACGACAGCAGTGTATTCCCCGGAAGCCGGAACCATGGCGGGTTGCCGAATGCAAAGCCCGATCCGCACATGGTGAGAACAGCGCATGGGGATCTGGTGGAATTCCCGATCTCCCTAGCGAATACGTTCGGTAAACAGATGTACTTTTTCGGTGGCGGTTACTTGCGATTCTTTCCTTATTGGCTGATGAAGCGAAAGGTCCAACAAGTGATCAACGAGAAGAGGTTACCTGTTTTCTATCTCCACCCGCGCGAGATCGATCCAGGACAGATGAGGCTTCCCATGAGTGCGAAGAGGAATTTCATGACCTACGTGGGATTGAAGTCCACAGAACCGAAAATGCATCGGCTCTTCAATGAATTCCAGTTCACGACATTCGCGGAGTTGTTGCCAACCTTGCACGAGCAGAAGGGTTAGAAAGTTGGTGGGCTGGTCCATGAGGTGACTCTCAAACTTTCTAACTCTGCAACTCTACAACTGCATTTCGAGAAGTGAAACAAAAGGTCCTCTTCCTCTACACTGAACTCGCGCCCTACTTCTTGGCATGTGTCGAGCGGCTTGTGAAAGACCATGAAGTGGAGGTGCATATCGTGCGCTGGCCGGTGAACAAAGAGGCCCCGTTCGAATTGAATTTCCCCGAGAACGTTCACGTCTATGAGCGGGATGCGTACGATGAATTGCCGCTCTTCCGGTTGGTCAACGGCATCAACCCGGATATCGTTTTCGCAAGTGGCTGGGTGGACAAT
This sequence comes from Flavobacteriales bacterium, assembly GCA_031410075.1. GTDB lineage: Bacteria > Bacteroidota > Bacteroidia > Flavobacteriales_F > PHOS-HE28 > PHOS-HE28. The sequence continues at coordinate 10,607 of JANNYL010000501.1, read as the reverse complement.
GGTTACTTGAAGATCTGTAGAGCCATGCACAAAGCGGGTAAGCCCACAGTGATGTGCAGTGACACGGCCTGGCGAGGTAGTCTCCGGCAATGGGCCGCAGTGAGCACCTCGCGGTTCTGGCTGCGACGCACGTTCAGCCATGCGTGGGTGACCGGAGACTCCCAAGCTCTTTATGCGGAATACCTCGGATTTCCGGTCATCAATATCAAGCGTGGCTTCTATTCCGCGGATGTCGATCGCTTCGCACCGCTCGCTGGAAAATTCGAACGAGCGAAGGCTGCGAAATTCCCGCACCGATTCCTCTGTGTTTCCCGTTACATCCCAACCAAGGGCCACCAAACACTGTGTGATGCTTTTTCCGAATTGTGTGAAGCCGGTGATGCTGGTGATTGGGAACTCTGGTTCATTGGAACCGGCGAATTGCACGACCACGTGAAGGCTTCTGTTCACGGTGCTCACAAGCGGATCAGGCACATTGGTTTCGTGCAAGCCTATGAAATGGCGACCTACTTGGAACAGACCGGAGTTTTCATTCTCGCGAGCACGTACGAGCCATGGGGTGTTGTGGTGCATGAGCATGCAACGGCAGGTTTCCCGCTCTTGCTCAGTGATGCGGTTGGTGCAGCGGATCGTTTTCTGAAGGAAGGCCACAATGGCATGCGTTTCACGGCAGGGGATAAACGGGGCTTGAAGGAAACGTTCCGCAAACTCATCGCGAAAACCGATGATGAACTGAGGTCCATGGGCTATGTGAGCGCGGAACTTGGCAGGAAATGGAGCCCCAAGGAATGGGCGGCAGTGGTGATGGACCTTATCCATGCGCGACGTGCCTAAGCCACAGGTGCTTGTTTTCCTGGATTGGTATGCTCCCGGTTTCAAGGCGGGCGGACCTGTTCGGAGCGTCCTGAATTTGGTGGATCATCTCCGCGATCGCATTGACTTTCACATCGTAACAACGGATACGGATTACACCGAAAGCGCGCCATATCCGGGGATCATGGTTGACCGTTGGGTCACGCTTCCCGGCGGGGAGAACGTGTGGTACGCATCGCGAACGGGTATCAATTCAGGTGTTTGGAAGGATCGCTTGGCAGAGAAGAAATGGGATGTGGTCTACGTCAATGGGATCTATTCACGTTGGTTCAGCAGCATGCCTCTTTTGTTGCTGCGCGGAACGGCGCAACGACGCGTAGTAGCGGTTCGCGGCATGCTCGCCAACGGAATGATGGAACACGGACGCCTGAAAAAGAGGCTGTTCCTTGCTGCAATGAGGGCGATGGGTTGTTACAGGGGAGTTGAGTTCCAAGCGACCAATTCCGATGAGTTGGAGGATGTCAAGAAGTGGATCTCACCTGATGCCCTTGTTCACTTGGCTCCTAACCTCGGGCGCAAAGCGCACTCCGATGGACCAGCGAAGCGCTCGAAGGAACCCGGAGTGCTGCGACTGGTCAGTGTAGCCCGTTTAGCGGTGGAGAAGAACACGTTGTTCGCCATTCAGTGTTTGCGTGGGATGCAAGGTGATGTGATCTATAACCTCTATGGATCCATCTACGACGCTGAATATTGGAGCAAATGCAAGGAAGTGATCGCAGGTTTGCCCTCGAACATCCGCGTTACGCACAAGGGTGTCCTGCCCACGGAGCAAGTTCCTGCGGTGCTTGCAACATACCACAGCCTCTTCATGCCCAGCCAAGGCGAGAACTTCGGGCACACGATGGCCGAAGCGTTGGTTGAAGGCCTCCCTCTGGTGATCAGCGATCGCACCCCATGGCGCGGGCTCGAGGCGGAGAAGGCCGGATGGGACCTTCCACTGGCTCATCCTGAAGCGTTTCACAGGGCTCTGCAGCAACTCGTGCATATGGACCAGGAACAATACGATCATTGGGCCGCTGGGGCATTCAGCGTGGGCGCCCGATATTTGAACGATCCCAAGCCCGTGCAACTCAGCCTTTCCTTGTTTACCCGATGACCATCAGAAACAGGGTCGACCTCAGCCGTTTCGACAACTCTGATTTCCCCAAAGGTGCTGGGGCGATCAAGCGGACACTCTGGTATTTCACGAACGCGATCTTCTTTCTCAATCCATGTTTTCCCTTCCGTTCCGTGAAGCCCGGACTCTTGCGCTTGTTCGGTGCAAAAGTGGGCAGGGGAGTGGTTATCCATCCGGGAGTCAATATCAAGTTCCCTTGGAAATTGAGCATCGGTGATCATTGCTGGATCGGGCAGCGTGCTTGGTTGGACAACATCGATCAACTGACGATCCATAGCCATGTGGTGATCTCCCAAGGCGCCATGATCATTCAAGGAAGCCACGACTACAAGAAGCCCCATTATCCTACATACAGCAAACCCGTGGTGTTGGAAGAAGGTAGTTGGGTAGGTGCTGGAGCCATCGTAACACTAGGTGTCACCCTTAAGAGCCATAGCGTGCTCGCAGTAGGAAGTGTGGCTACAAAGGACTTGGAACCGTACACGATCTACCAGGGCAATCCGGCAATGCCTCTGCGTGAACGTGTGATCGACCCATCGTGAAGATCTCGATCATCACCATTTGCTTCAACGCGGTCGAGCACATCGACGAGACGCTTCGTAGTGTGGTGATGCAGGACCATCGGGATATCGAACACATTGTGGTTGACGGTGGCAGCACGGACGGCACACAAAAGAAGATCGAGCGCTACCGGGAGGTGCTCGCGCATTACGTGAGCGAGAATGACAAAGGCGTTTACGATGCCATGAACAAAGGTCTCCGTGCCGCAACCGGCGAGGTGATCGCTTTTGTGAACGCCGGGGATATGATCGCGCACCGCAGCTGTGTTTCGGAAATGGCCGCTGCCTTCGCTAGATCCGATGCCGAGGCCATCTATGGCGATGCGTACATGGTGGACCCGAACGATATCAAGAAGGTGATCCGCTTTTGGAGAGGCGGTGAGTACAGAAGGGAAGCCTTTCGCACCGGGTGGATGCCTCCACACTTGGGAACGTATATCCGCAAAAGCGTGTATGATCGGTTCGGTCATTTTCGCGATGACCTGAAGGTGAGCGCAGACTATGAGTTGATGTTCCGCTTCATGTACAAGCATCGCATCAGGGTTCGTTACATACCCAAGGTGCTTGTGCGATTCCGATTGGGCGGTGTGAGCAACCGTTCGTTGGGCCATATCTGGCGGGCCAACTTGGAAGTCTACAAGGCGTGGAAGCTCAATGATGAGCGGGTCAGCCCACTGATCGTGCTGGCCAAGCCCCTGCGGAAAGTCGCCCAGCTATTCGCCCGCAAGGCGTAGAACACTCATCTTTTGTAAAGATCGATCCGTGAACGTGCCTTTGCCGTAAGTGATGCCATATCCGGGCCTTTGGCCGATCTTCGCAGCGCGATGACCCCCCAGGAACTCATAACCTCAGACCTGCTAGAACAGCTCGCACTGGGTCAGTTGTCCCCGGCGGAAGCACTTCGGGTGGAGGGTTTGGCGCATGCCGATCCACAAACTGCCGCCAAGTTGAACGAGCTGCGCAATGCCGTTGAGCGCCTTGCACAAGGCACAGCGTTGAGTCCCGGTGCCGGTGTGAAGGACAAAGTGCTTGGGGCCGTCAACGCCGCTGCACAACAGGATGCGAATGAGGGTCGCCCGCCCGTGCTTCACCCCGCTAGCAAACTCGCGGAGTTCGCCCGCTGGGTCAACGATCCAGCCTTGGTTCGACCAGCGGATGCTGGTCCTTTCTTCATCATTCCCATTCATCAAGAAGGAAGTTCTGGTACCGCTCTCCTTTGGCTCACGCTCGGCGCTCCGGAAGAGACCCACACCAACGAGATCGAGAAATTCCTCATCGTTGAAGGGACCTGCGAGATCTCCCTGCCGGATCGTGTTCACCACCTCAAAGCAGGTGACTATCTGAGCATTCCCTTGCACACCCCGCATACCATCAAAGTGACCAGTGATGTGCCCTGCAAGCTCGTGCTGCAGCGCTTGGCGGCTTGATCGCCTAGGAGTTTCAGCTACAGTAGACCTCTTTCTTCATTCACTGTTGTCTGGGGAACTTGCAGGAGACTGCGCCCCGGATGAGGCTCCGGGGCATGGCCGCAGTGACATTGGTGTAGGAATCCGCGATCGGCGGGCAGAGCCCGCCGATCGCGGATTCCATGAAATCTGTCATTCCGCCCCGGGCTCTAGACCCGGGGCTGGCCCGGAATCTCGGCTTGTGTACGATGTTGAGCAGTTCGGAAACGGAAGCCCTCCTCAAATTCAACTCGCTAGAACCGTTGCGGTTCAAGGGTTACACGACTTCGGCCGGATTTTCCCCGGACAACAGTGTTTCTTAATTCAAGCTTGTCTGTTCGACCTCACCCTTGATCCCTTTCCCAAGGAGAGGAAGCGGATGAATTATGAAAGAGGTCTAGTTTTCCGTGATCCTTATGCAGGTATTGTTCAACTCAGCTGCGCCCCGACCCTCTGCGTTCCTCTCCTGCATTGCGCCTTTGCGTTTAATGTTCACAACAACACGTATTGAACGAAAAGGGGCCACCCCACCAGGCAGCCCCCTCCGTCAAAATGCCACCGGTATCATAACCGGTAGCTCACTATCCCCTTCAAAAAGAACGGCGTACCCGGCGTGAAGTGCAGTTCGCTCACAGGTTCGGCCTCGTTGCGCAGGCGGCTTTCCGTATCGAATTGCGCTTGGTTCCATTCGGTGTTCAAGAGGTTCTCAGCGCTCAGGCCGAGTTCCCAATGCGTCAAGCGGTAGCTGAGTCCGGCGTCCACTAGGAAGTAGCCCTTGGCCACCACGGTGTTCATCTCGTTGGCCGGCCGGTCAGCGATGTAGCGGTAGCGTAACGTCGCGTTGATGCCCTTGTCCTGCTTGTAGGCCAGGCCTCCGATGGTGGTGAACTGCGGAGCCAAGGGAATGCGGTTCTCGGAGTTTGGTACATCGAGGATGGTGCCGTGTGAGTAGTTGATATCCGCATCGGCGTATAGGTGATCGTTCAACTGGTAGCGTATACCCACATCGAAGCCCAGGCGCTGCGTGGGTGTATTGATCTCCGCCGTACCTCCATCACCGACGTACACGATCTCGCTTTCCAGTAGCAGGCCCCATAGAGCAGCATTCATGATCACGCGGGATGCTGGCTTGAAGGTGCTGCCCACGTCCACGCCGAAGGCGGATGGCAAACTGTTCCCGCTCTGGTCCAGTACTACCGAACGGGCATCATTGCTGTGGAAGCCGACGCCGCTGAGTACGTAGAACTGGGTCTTCTCAGTAGCCTGGTAGTACAGGTTCAGCTTGGGGCTCACGCGCGCCAGGGTGCGTTCTCCACTGAGCGAATCGTAGCGGTCCTCCGCGTACCGGTAGTGGTACATGTCGAATCGGGCGCCGAGGTTCATCGACCACTTCTGGCTGAGCTCGATCTTGCCGTCGACGTACGCGCTGGTGCTCAACTGGTCAAGCACACCGCTGCGCACCGTGTCCGTTACAACGCGCGTTCTGGCTTGCAGCAGCTGGATGTCGCTCATGTCGTAGCGCGCGCCCAGCCCGGCGGTCCACTTCAAGGGCTTGTCGCCGATCAGTGCGTTCTGCGTGTAGGTGCCGGAGTAGCCAGCGATGTCGCGGTCATCCCGCTGGTTGATCATGTCCCCGTGTACGCTGTCCTCCAGGAAGAACGTGAAGTTGCTGAAGAGGTTGAAATCGTACTTCACATAGTAGATCTGGTTCTTCAGGATGGCCTCGTTGCGCAGGCGCGTGGTGAGCACGGCGTTCACGTTGGTGCGGCTGGTGTTGCCGCCTTCGCGATCGTCTATGGCCCCGAAGCGCGTGATCGACCCATCGTCGATGGAGCGCTGGGGAACTTGTCCACTGGCGTTCCAGTTGGCCCCGAAGGTGGTAGCGGTGAACGCCAGATGGCTCCGCTCGCCGAGCTGTGCGCTGTACTTGAGCAGGCCATTGGCCCGGTTGAAGTCCTGCTTGCTGTTGAAGTAAGCGTCCGTGAACGCATATTCACCGGCCACGTACAGGTTCTCGGTCTTCTTGCTGAAGAGGTGCTTGCTTCCCAACAGATCGATCATCGCCACGCCCCGAATCGTATTGAACATGCCGCCCTCGACCTTCACCAGGTTCTTGTCGATGTGATCCCGTGTGTTGAACTCGACCGTTCCGCTGGTGCTGAAGTCACCGAAGCGGGTGGTGTAGGGGCCCTTGTACACGTTGATGTGATCGACCGTTTCGGGGATCACGAAGTGCAGGTCGGCATAGCCCTGCCCATGAGCGTGGCTCACCATGTTCACTGGCATGCCGTCAACGCTCAGGTAGAGATCGGTACCATGGTCGCTATCGAAGCCGCGCAGGAATATTTGCTCGGCCTTGCCACCACCGGCGTGCTGGGCGGTGAACAGGCCGGGTACCATTTTCAACAGGTCCTGTGCAGTCTGCACGGGGCGCAGGTCGCGGTCCAACGCACCGATCGTCTGCGTCAACGTCGCACCGCTGCGTGGGGAGACGGAGACTTCCCTTAGGTCAATGGCGCTGTTGGACAGCACGATATCGAGTTTCGCATCGGCCTTCATATCGAGCACGTTATCCTGTGGAGCAAACCCGATAAATGCGGTCCGAACCGTGGTGCTTCCAGGGTTCAAGCCGCTTATGCTATAGTTGCCGTTGACATCCGTGGTCGTGCTACGAATGCTGCCGATAATAGAAATACTCGCTCCGATCACCGGGTCGTTCGTGTTATCGGATACGCGGCCACGAAGGGTGAACATCTGGGCAGAGGACAGCAGGGAAAGCCCGAGTGCGGCCAGCGCGATCGGTAACCGAAAAGGTAGAAAATGCGGAGTCATCAGCTGGTCGTGAGGATCTTGATGATCTACGAAATCGCGAAACAGATGGATCGGTTCAGACGAAAAAAATCCGCTCCACGGTCCAATAGCCCGCGAGCAATACAACGGCCAACGATATCGGTATAACGATCCGCCGATGGTAGTAAGCCTTCCCGCTGAACCAGTACCCGAAGAGAAGGTAGGCCAATAGAATAACGGCTATCTGTCCGAGCTCCACGCCAATGTTGAAGGAGATCAGCGTGGTGAAGAAGTGCTTTTGCGGAAGGCCGAGCTCGCTCAGTGCTCCGGCGAATCCCAAGCCGTGCACCAGGCCGAACAGAAAAACGATCCCAATGCGGGAAGCCCGCAGCTTCGGCCAGAAAATATTCTCGATAGCCACCACCATGATGCTAATGGCGATCAAGGGCTCGATCACGCTGGATGGTGGGTTGATCACACCGTACATGGCCAAGCCCAAGGTGATCGAGTGTGCAACAGTGAAGGCGGTGGCTTGCACCATGATCGTCTTCAACTTCGGGCTGAGCAAGTACAGGCTCAGTACGAAGAGGATGTGATCGAAGCCCAGCGGTAGGATGTGCGTGAAGCCCATCCAGAGAAAGTGCCATCCCGCCTCGTTCTCCGTCATCAGGTCGAATTCGTTGAAGACCACGTGCGCGCTGGCAGGTAAGCTGGCAATAAGCATCGACAGGGTCCCCATCGTAAACCGTGAGGCGAATGTCCGTGACATGGCGAACCTCGGGATCAGCCTTGGACCAGCTTCTTCGCTTCCGCAGCAAAGGCATGGTTCTGATACGGATCGGCCTTCAGACTTTCCAGGATCAGCTGCTTTCCCGTGGCCGCATCGCCCTGCTTCACCAGAACCAGCCCGTTCAAGGTCATCAAATAGGGGTCCTTGCTTCCAGTGCGTTGCGCTGTTGCAATGAATTTCGCTGCTGCGGTCAGATCTCCCTTGGCATAGTTCACGGCTGCCAACGCGGTGTTCACGTCATTGTTTGTCGGACGATGGGTGAGTTCGTGTTCTGCGTTGGTCATGGCGTTGTCGATGTCGTTCAAGAACTCCAACTGGAACCGCGCCATTTCCAATCCCACTTGGTGTGTGTGTCCTTCACCTCCTTTCGTTAAGCCAACCAGAACTTTGCCGGCATTTCGAACTGCCTCGTCGCGTTGCTCTGTTTTCCCTTGAGCAGAGTATACCCGGGCCAATTCCTCATAGAACGATGCATCCGGGGTAACAGCAACTGCGGCCATCAGTTGCTTTTCAGCTTCTGGGTAGTTTTTCTTTTTTCCTTCAAGACGACCAAGCCCTGCCATCGCGAAAGCATAGTTTTTCCGTTCCGAAAGTGCGAGTGCATATTGCTCGCGTGCCTTTTCCAATTGGCTGCTACGCTCATACAATCCGCCCAGTTGCACGCGGCACCAACTCGTTTCCTCCAGCCCTTGTGCGCCTGCTTTTACCGCCAGGTCCATGGCTTCGATCGCGCCTGGAACATCCCCATGGATCTCGCGTTGGTAGCTCACGCGGCTGTAGCTCCGCAAGTCCGGGCGTGTAGAGACCATCTTGTCGCACATCACAACCGCGCTGTCGTAGTAGCCAAGCTCCGTGTAGGCATCAACCAATACGCCATAGTTGTACGCCCGGTATGGATCCAGCTTCACAGCTTCCTTCCCCAACGCAAGTGCGTCGCTGAACTGGTGTTGACTGAGGAGGATCGTGGCCTTCAGCGTGATGCCTTGCCCTTTGACGTCCTTTTTCAAGCCTGTTTGTGCAAGTACATGGTCCAGGATATTGAGCGCTTGATCGTAGTTGTAGCCGTGAGTGCCAGTAACGCGTGCTTCGGTAATGAACGCCTCGCTCATTCGCAGCCAAGCGTCCCAATCCGTTGGGTTCTTTTCTAATTTGATCCGAGACTTGTCGTACACATCCAGTAAGTGGTCGAGCTCTTCTGGCGCGCCAATGTCAACGGTGCGATCCTGCATTTTGGGGATCGCGAGGGCTCCTTTTTCGCTAAGTGCCGCAGAAGCAAAAGGCTCTTTGCCTTGGGACTGTGTGCAGGAAGAAATGATCGCGCTGATCGCGATTATCGAAAGGGTGGTTTTCAGGGTATTCATGGTGGTGAATTTTCCGGGGTGGATGTTCAGGTTCAGCTGGATCATCGCTCGAGCATCCGGACCTTACGGGGTTCGCAATGCTCAAGCAACGGCGGTTGTTCAGTTCTTCAAGAGTTTGATCGCTTGCAACAAACGGCCTTGGCTATCGGAGGCTTTCACCAAGTAGGTGCCCTTGGCTATGGTGCCCGCGTTCCACGTGAGTTGGTGTTGGCCTGCGCTCAGGGGTCCGTTCTGAAGTACAGTGATAGTCTTGCCTTGCACGGAGTACACAGCCACGAGCACATCAGTCCGCGCGCTTAACGAAAGGCTGATCGTCGTGCGATCCGTTAACGGGTTCGGAGAAGCCTGAAGCAGGGAATTGGAACCGGTGACATTCTCCGATAGACCTACGCTTCCATCACTGGGCAGAAGCACTTCGGGTTGAGTGTAGGCCACGGCTTGTCCGCCGCACGCGCTCGTTCCGCTCCAGGGCATTTGCACGTAAGGGAAAACCTCATTGAACGTGGTGTCGTTGTTCTCAACGCCCGTGCTGTAGCTAAGCACGTTCACCAAGTTCGCGGTTACAGGGTTCGGTCCACCGGCGGTATAGTCATCGTACCAGAGCCCGATAGCCGCGAGGGCAACACCTCCAACTGCTTGGAGCTCAATACGCGTCACATCATCTTCCAAGCGACGGCCATTCGGGAAACCATCCATGTTCGGAATGAATTGCAGGGATGTATCCGTGTTGTACAAAGGGTCGGTCAAGCCAGCCACGGCGGCCGCGATCAGGCCGTCGCTGCTGAACGCAGGGTCGTTGCGTGGTGTAGGAGGAACGGCCATGTTCAAGCGAAGCATATCGCCGAACGTGGGGAGGAAGTTGTTGATGAACGGCTTTCCAACAGCCAGAGGGTTGCCGCCCTTGCCGGTAGCAAGCTGGTATGGAGCAAGGTTCGGTACGCCGGTGTAAAAGATCGGAAGGAGATCCACAGAGCGAGGCTTGCCTTGGCGCAGCAAATAGTTGCCGAACAAGTTGGTGTCGAGCGCCGTGCCAGCACCGCCGTTGGTAGCGCGAATTGGCCAGAGGCCATCGTGGGTGTTGCCAAAGTCGAACGCTTGCAGCGAGTTGCGTTGGATCCGCAAAGGCGCAAGTGCCGGAACCGCGGCACCGAACAAGGAATTGTCCATGTACAAGCCGAGTTCCGGGTTGCAGAAGTACTCGTCCATAGTTGGGTCTTCGCTGTAAGGCGAAAGTGAATTCCACTTGTCCTTGGAGCCGATGGGAATAACCACTTCGTTGGTAAGTGGCATGCCAATTCGCGACACTTGGATCCAGTTTCCCGTGTAGCCCGTTGTGCCGTCCGTATTCAGCGTGCGCACTTCCTGGCGGCTTGCGCTGGCCCAAATGCCGACCACAAAGTCCGAGTCCAGGATGTTGGCGGCCATGCTCACATCGAGTCCGCTCTTCTGCAATGTGCTGATCGGCACTTTGATCACGATCGCACTTACGTTCAAGCAAGCCAAGTTGTCCTTGGGAGTTCCGAATTGACGTGGAAGATCACCCACGTCGAAGGCACCGGCGAGGTCCACATAGAAAGGGTCATCGACCGAGCCGCAGAACACTTGTTCTCCGGAAGATGCCGTGGTGATCGCATTCGTGAACAGGGTGGCGTATGTCGTGTTCAATCCAGC
>JANNYL010000500.1:0-3238 GCA_031410075.1 Flavobacteriales bacterium | reverse complement strand
GCAATGTGGGCAAAAGCTCGTTGGTGAACATGCTCGTGGGCATCAACAAACTCGCTCGAGTAAGCAACACACCAGGCAAAACGCGCAATGTGGAGCACTTCAAAGTGGACAATAGTTGGTTGCTCGCTGACCTTCCGGGATACGGTTTCGCCAAGGTGAGCTTGGATGAACGTGCAGCATGGCGAACGATGATCGACAACTACTTGCTGGAGCGCGAGAACCTGCAATGCGTCTTCGTGCTGATCGATTGTCGCCTGGAGCCACAGAAGAACGATCTCGGTATGGTCCGTTGGCTGGGCGAAAAGCAGATCCCGTTCGTATTGGTGTTCACGAAAAGCGACAAGTTGAAACAGCCGAGCATCGTGAGCAACATTGCGTTGTTCAAGCGGACACTGAAGAAGACGTGGGACAAACTGCCAACCATCTTCATCACCTCCGCAGAAACTCGGAAAGGGCGCGAGGAACTGCTCCAGTTCATAGCGACTGTCAACTCGGAATGGGGGGGAGCGGTTTGATCAAGGTCTGGTTCAGACGCTTCTGATCGGCCTTCTTTGACTTGTTCTAAAAGGCGCTCACCGTTCGCGTAATGAAGATCATGCGCACCAGTTGAACGAGGAATGGCAGGGCGTCGCTGTAGAACAAATTGATAAAGGCAACGGCAAGAAGGAGAACCCCGATCATTCGTTCCGTGATCTCTGCTCTCAATAGAACCAGCAAAACGAGCAAGTGAGGTAGAGCGTACGCCATGCTGCGTTCCATATCGATCACGGCCACGGATGTTGCCAGCACAAGTGAAAGACTGATGAGGAATAGAACGAGCAAGGCGATCCTTCGGGATCTCCACCAGAGCCAACAACAAATACAAAGCGGGATGATGAAACCCTCGCATCCATGGAAGAGAACGCTGAAAGTCAACGGCAATTGGGAAGTGAAGTAGGTGAGCGCTACAGGGGCTGTTCGCAATCCGATAGATATGCCGAGCAACAAGCGTATGACCACATACAGTGTTCCGGCCAAGAGATATGGCCAATATCTCGGCCAGACCATATGGTAAGGTGTGCGAATTGCCCGTCGCGAAGCAGATCGCGGGGCCCACTCCAGAAATAGCAGGACAGGAGATGCGATCAACGCACGTTCATCCGTGAACCAAGCCAGAAGAAGGAAGAGGATGACGAGTGCCTTGCGCCGCGCGACCATGGCTGCGAGCAGGAATGTGAGCGCGAGGGAATCAAAGAAGCCCCATAGGTCCAAATTGTAGGGATGTCCTCCAGCGATCAAGCAGAACGGGAGACAGGCAAGAGATCCGCGCGATCTCGTAGAGAAGTAGCGACCAAGAAAAATGAATAGCAATGCATGCAAGGCGAACGTGGTGACCGTTTGGAACACGACAGCCCCGGCCACGGTATGGATGTTGAGTGCCCGGCAGATCAAGGCCGGTACGAAACGGAAACCCAGTTTGGCCGAGTGCGAGGCATCGGGATACTGAAGTGTGTGGTCTGTGAACGGGGCGTTCACCTGCTCCAAGAAACCGGCCCAATTCTGGCTCACTTCACCGCGCACGAAAACGAGGTCGTAGGACGGGAAATTCCAGAAGAAGGCAAAAACGGTGAGCGCTATCGAAATGCGAAATGGCGAGGCGACCAACCATTGGAAGAACGGGAGAGAGGTCACTCTTTCGATCACCCGGTCAAGCCGATCGATCAATTGTTCAATATCGGCCACCATGGTTCATAAAACGTTCTGTCTCCGAGCGCATGGCTCCGTATCGATCGATCCGAACGAACGAGGATGGACCCTCAGCTCGGCGAGTTCTTTACATCTAGCATATGCTCCGCGAAGTACTTCCCGAAATCACGGAACTGGGCGGCCATTTTGCCTTCGCCGGTAGCGCGCTCGAATGTGTCGGCCATGGTCATGATGCTCTGGTGATAGAACGCCTTCATCTCATCGGTGGTCATCTGTTTCGTCCACAGATCGATACGCAAAGTATTGCTCTCCTTGGCGTCCCAGAGGCTGATGAGGGCCGCTTTGCATTCGCTTTTCACACCGCCGTCCTCGGCTTCCCAATCGATACGCTCAGGCACTTGGTTCTCGTCAAGGGTAACGGTGAAGTGGATCTGGGAAGATTTTGACATGGGGTAGTCAGGTCATCTGGGTTTGTAACTCTTCAGCACGCTACGGGCATCCGTATTCTGGAACAGTTGCGCCATCGAAACATCGCGATGATCATCCATGTAGCTCCTCACCATTTGGTAGCCGATCCACTCGCCGATATGTCCAGGGCTCTCCTTCGGAAAACCATTGGTGAAAGGCCCGTCGTTCAACAGGCGATCAACATCTTCTCCTTTCTTGCTGTAGAGTTGCTCCTTCGCGATCAGCTCCTTCCAAACGTTGAATTCGTTGTCCTCGCACCATTTCATCTGTGCATCGGTGAAGGCGAATTTCAACGCCGGGTTCGTTTCCGGCAGCAACGCATCGAGCAGGTACAGCACCTTTCCGATCTCTACCAAATTGGTTAGCAGATCTTCTCCGCGCACATCCTTCGTGTAATGTACCTGCAACCAGCCCTTGAGTGCACTCGGAACAAGCATTTCCGGTCGCATGCGCTCTTTCACATACTGCGGAAAGGCATCAGGCGCGAGGAATTGGATCACTTTGCTGTGGCCCACGAACCATTCCACCCCAACACCGAGCACACTGTCCGTTGGGGTTACACCAAAATTGAACCCACTGTTGAACACGATTATCCGAGGCGTTAGACTATCAGGAAAGAAGCCCTTCAACCCTTCGAACGCCTCCTCGAATTCGGCCCGTTGTGGTCCCATATCCCCAAAAACGCTATCGGCTTCTAGTTGCACACTGCTCCAATCGGGGTCCATTGCGAAGCGGATCAACTGCATCGGCAACCGTGGATCATTGATCGGCGCGGCTTGTAGAATGCGCTCTACGTAATCCTGGAAGAAGGACCCGTACGTTGCTTGGAGTTTCAAGGTGAAATTCCCCATGCTGTCCTTCACACTGTTGAAAAGATCCTGGTCCAAACGTTCGATCCGAACATCCAGATCCGGGCGAATTGCAGGCTCTGTGTGACTTCCACTGCCGCAGCCGGTCGCAAGCACAACCGCTGTGAACAACCCGTACTTGGCTGGTTGGTGGAGCGGGTTACTTTTGGCCATTGAAAAACGACCGCGAAACTATGAAGAAGGCTTCCGCGCTAACGGTGCTCGCTCTTGTGGGC
>JANNYL010000499.1:0-3905 GCA_031410075.1 Flavobacteriales bacterium | reverse complement strand
TGCAGAAGGTCGTGGACGAGTTCGATTTTCGTTGGAATACGCGCAAGATGTCGGACACCGAAAGAGCCTTGAAGGCTTTGGGCCAAGTAGGAGGCAAGCGCCTCTACTATCGCAAGCCGAAGGGTGTTATTCAAGCCGGGAAGTGAGTTTGTAGTAGGCAGGCCAAAGGTTGAGCGCAGGCCGCGTGAGAAGTATGTGCGCCCACCCAAAGCAGCGCGTGCGCCGTATAGTCAATGGCCGCGCCGTGCGCCATACGTGCGCAATACCCTTACACCCAAAGCCCTAAAGGAACTAAAGGAACCGCGCCCTTTATCGTTAGCGGCGAAGCGTCGTTATCTTCGGGCTAATAAATACGCTGAAGGCGAACCGCAAGATTCTAATGAAGCGCCAAGCTAAAGGCAAGTCCAAGGGATGAAAAGGTTAAACCAGTAGGCGTGCATTAGATAGAACTTCGTCCTACATTTGCACCAATGAGCAACGCTCGTAAATATGAACTCGCTGTCCGCAGGGCACCCGGCATTATCCGTGTCGATATCAGCGTTGTCGTGCTCACGAAGAAAAAGGATGGGCGCTGGTTTGCCACATGCCCACTTCTTAAAAGCATAGGTTCTTCGGCCATTAGTAAAGAGGCGGCTATTGCAGACCACAGGGAAGATATCGATGCCTTCCTTAACCTGCACCTAGGTGCAGGGACTTTGGATAGTGCTCTACTCCGGTTCGGCTGGATCAAAAAGAATGCGGATGCCCGCTTCGAGGTAAAGCTGGATATTCCGGCGGAGCTTCTAGAGTCCAGCTTCAATGAAAGCCGAGTTTTCGAACAAGCAGCCTGAGCCAGTTGAGCGCACGATAGCGCATGTGCGCGTCAAGCTGCTATTGGTGTCCTGTGGTGGGGTGCAGCACACGCGGAAGGAGGATGGGCGAATGGCCTATCTAATGCCGAATATGTCGGTTGTGCTAATGCCTCCGGGCCATGCCCGTATGCCAGAAAGCCTAGTTCGCGAGATAGCGGAGATAAAGTGTGAGATGAGCACATGGCAGTATGATTATTGGCTAACCAACCAGGACAGGGGAAGTAACTACACCGCGCCCAAGCGCAAGAAGCGTAAGTAATAAGCCTAACAGGTACGCCAAGCGATATTGAGGCGGATCGGATAGCTTGCGGGCATGGAAATCCCCCCAACTATGCACGAATGGATAAACTCCCTCTTTTTAGCGATTCTAACTATCGCATTCTTCATCCAAGGCAATGTGCTGAAGTACATGAAAACCGCCATGGAGGCTATTGATATGGGCAAGGTCAAAGCCGCCAGTGAGTACATAGCGAAGGGGGAGGAAATGAAGTACAAAGCACTTATGAATCAATGGATATTAGAACAAACAGACATCATTGCTACACAGGGCGCATCTATAGATAAACTGTTCACCGACAGGTACACAGAGATGATCGGAGCGACCGCAACAATGATTTCCATGATGCCCTTAGAAAAGCGAGAGGGTTCCTATGGTTGGTTTCCATTATGTGAGCCGTCGATAAGGAAGTTGGTGAAGGAACTGGATCAGAAGAGTTCAGAACAAGGTGGTAGTACCACCGCCCGGAGAGGTAGCTCGACCTGCTAAAATATCCCTTCAGGTATAGCGGCCCATATTCCCTGTCCCATGGATCCAGCGGATCCATTAATAGGGGTTTCTCGGCATAGTCCATGGCTTCCGCCATGTGCTATTAGTAGCCATGTACGGACCACAAATGTCGTGTGTTTGTTTCGTCAGGTATACTACTCCTGCAACGGCTGGGGATCCAAGATCGAAATGGCTGAAATGTCGATCAGACGCGGACTTCACGCGCCACAAATGCCGTTAGCGATCCAAGATCGAAATAATATTAGCACGCATACGATCGCGCCCAATCTACTTTTGCCAAACGAACAACGCCCGCCGGGGTTAAACCGAACGGGCGTTGCGAATGATAGCTGGAGGTGGACTTGCGTCACCGCTAGGTGTATATCAGACACCGTCGCGCACTATGCCCCAAACTACTTGTATGGTGAAGCCCCGGAAGGGGCTTTGCTGTTTCTAAAGGGTTTCATCGCCCCCAAATGTATGTCGCCAGTTGATCCTAAATACACATAACCCCTTATTTATCAGCGTCTTGCGTGCGCGCACACGCGTACACGCGTTCATTATTTATTACTACAGAAAACAGTATATGTTTTTTGTAGTAATAAATTTAGCGCGTGCGTGTGCGCGCACGTAGTTTACTCAAAACATTGATCGACTTGCCAAGGCTTTAGGGTGCTACGCGGCCCGAAATTCAACTGTCTAACTTCGCTCAGTAATGGCTAACAAGACAAACCCCATACACACCGACCTATCCTTGGACGAGGCGCTTAGGTTGGCGCTAACCACGCCTCCACCGCCCGAAGGCTTCAGGCCCGTAAAGAAGCCAGCAGCGCCAAAGAAAAAGGCCAAGCGCAAGGCCAAGTGAGGCTATCGGTGGAATAGCAGCGCACAGGCGCGATACATAAGCCCTTAGTCCAACGATAGCCCTAGGGCTTATGTGTCAAGTATACAATTCCGGTTTGTCGGGCAAAATGTGCCGTTCGCCGAATATTTTGAAAGAACCGACCACCTGAAATTTCGGACCCCAAAGGCTCGAAAGTTTTACCGATGATCACGCTGTTCGCCACTGCGATCATGGTAGATCCACCGATTATTGGCTCAGACATTCGGTCTTGAAGCGATATGCTCCGGCCGAGTTGAGGTGGATGTAGTCGCTGAAAAGATCATCCGACCAAGTGTGGTTTTCCGCATCCAAGACCAAGGCCCATAGGCGCTAGTATTCCCCGAAGGTTGGAGAACAAAAATGCCCCGGCAAAGCCGAGGCATTTTGTTCGTAGCCCGTAGGAGGCTGTAGCGAAGATCCGTAGGATCGGCGTGTATGGCCAATTCCCCGAAGGTTGGAGAACAAAAATGCCCCGGCAAAGCCGAGGCATTTTGTTCGTAGCCCGTAGGGGAATCGAACCCCTGTTTCATCCGTGAAAGGGACGCGTCCTAACCCCTAGACGAACGGGCCATAATGTCAAACCCTCTTTCGGAGGGGCCGCAAAAGTATGCGGATCGGGCAACCAACCAAATTGGATCGGAGATAAGAGGCCAGAATGGGAGCGCTGAAGGCTATGAAAAGCGAATTCTGCAGCTTAGGACACCCCCTCTGAGTCGGCTTGGAACCGGAAACCAAGGCGCTTACCCGTACTGATCTGCATATTGGCGTTCAATTCGTTCACCTCGCTCACCGTAACCTGGTTAACCTGGTCATAGGGAGGGGTGAGCAGATCGAAATCCAGCACGTACAGGATGCACGACTGCAATACCTTCTTGAGCATGCCGGGGTCAATAACGTTGTTCTCCAGATCATTGTACAAGAAGCCCAATTGTCGCTTTCCCTGCACAAAGAAGTGGCCATCCTTGTTCATGAACAATCGGGCAACCAAATAACCTATGTCGCGCTCCCGATTGTACTTGAAGGAGTCGCTAAGGAAGTTGTACACGTTGATAACGCCGAAGTATCCGCGCAATTCGTCTTCTTGCAGGTATGTGGTTTTCCAGAGGCTGTGCGCTTGATCCAGCTTGAACACGTTGGTGTGCATGTTGAATATGATGGTATCACCAGCCACCTTCAGTTCGCAGGCCATCTCGCCCTTGTCGGTATAAACAACCACAATGCGCTTGTCGAGAGCCTCAATATCCCCCTCCAGCTCTTTGGCCACTTCGTCCAGGGCTTCCTTTAATTTGCCGAAGGTGGCTGTGGTCGTGGCGTAGACATCCTGTTTCATGCTGCTCTTGACATGCAGCGTGGACACGATCAGCTTGTGCGGTGTGGGCTTTGCACCCTTCGGAGAGGCTTTCTT
>JANNYL010000498.1:0-3442 GCA_031410075.1 Flavobacteriales bacterium | reverse complement strand
CCTGAAGAAGATCGGTGATGTGTATACCGATCGCGAGAGCTTGAGCAAGCCTGTGGTCGCCGTCTTCTTTTTGATCATGTTGCTTTCGGCGTATGCCACGGAAGTGATCGGCATACATGCATTGATCGGTGCGTTCCTGGCCGGGGTGATCATGCCTGCGAACGTGCGGTTCCGGAACATCTTCATCGACAAAGTAGAAGATGTGGCCTTGGTGCTTTTCCTACCCCTCTTTTTCGTCTTCACCGGTTTGCGCACGCATATCGGACTTTTGAACGCACCTGGCCTCTGGCAATGGTGTGCAGTGATCGTGGCCGTGGCGGTCATGGGCAAGTTCATTGGTATTGCCGGCCCCTCGAAACTATTGGGCAATAGCTGGCGCGACAGCTTGATGCTGGGGGCCCTGATGAACACACGCGGCCTGATGGAACTGATCGTACTGAACATCGGGTATGACCTGGGCGTGCTGACCCCAGAGGTGTTCGCGATGATGGTGATCATGGCTTTGGTCACCACTTTCATGACCGGACCTGTGCTGAGCCTGATAGACAAGTTCCTTCCGGAAAAAGCCACCGATAGTGGTGAGAAGCTGGTGGCTGAAACGCGCAAATTCAAAGTCCTTGTGCCGTTCGGCGATCCCGACCGAGGGCGGAACATGGTGCGCATAGCGAACGCATTCGTGAAGAAGAACGAAAACGCGGGTGTAACCGCTTTGCACCTGACACCCAGCAGCGAACTGAACCCCTTCAACACCGCGTTGCGCGAACGCGAGAGTTTCGGGCCTATTCGCAAAGAAGCAGCCAACGCGAGTATCCAATTGGACACGATCTTCAAGCCCAGCAACGACATCGACCGCGATGTGGTCGCCACGTTGAACAACGGGATGTACGACATGGCGATAGTGGGCGTGGGCCGCAGCATCTATCACGGCACTTTCCTCGGTCGTGTGGTTGGCATTACGAGCAGGATCATCAATCCGGAGCGATTGTTCGACTCGCTCACGGGCAAGGAAAGTCTCTTCGATCGCACTGATTTCGAAGACCGCGTGAGGCTTGTACTGCGTGAATCTCGTGTACCGGTGGGCATTTACGTGGACAAGAACCTGGAGAAAGTAGAACGTGTGGTGGTGCCACTCTTCAGCTTGGGCGATAGCTTTCTCATCACCTACGCGCAGAAGTTGGTACACAATCAAGGGGCGCATGTCACCTTGCTCGATGTAGCCGATGTATTCCATCAGAGCCCCGAAATGCTCGCCACCGTTCGTGCGTTGGAAGAAGCCGCACCGGGCATGCTCGTTATGCGTCAAACGAACGACCTGGACCATGCCTTCCCGGAAAAACAGGACCTCATGCTGATCAGCATCGAAAGTTGGAAGCGTGCTGTGGAGAAGCAGAGCGCTTGGCTGGCCGAAACACCGAGCACGCTGGTCATGCGGCCGTAATTTCGGCGCGTCATGGTAATTAGCCTCGTCGCATTAAAAGACTCTGGCCGATGTTAGACTATATCGTTCGGTCCTATACGACCAAAATGTGGTGTACGATGTTCGTTGAACTGTGCAGGCTTGGGGGCGCGCTTGTTCGATGGCCATTTATTAGAGGCAAGCCCTTTAAGCAGGTATTGCAAATCCGCGGGAACGGATGGATCGGTCTGATAATGATTTTGATCATCGTGCTTATTTGTTCACTTCTGGCGATTTGAACCGCACACGACACACTTTCTTGATGACGGTCGGGCTACTGATCCTCGTACCTTATATCATCTGATTTTTCTAATCATTAGATCCACCAACATGAGCAAAGCAGCCAAGATCAAGTCCTTTGACCCGAACAGCCCTGGAGCCGCTAACGCACAGATGTACGGCCTGCCCTTCACCTGCGCCGAAGCGGACATAGTGATCGTTCCTGTTCCTTGGGAGGTCACGACCAGCTATGGTGGTGGAACATCACACGGACCGGAAGCCATTTTCGAGGCCAGCTTCCAAGTTGACCTCTTCCATCCCGAATTCCCGGACCTCTGGAAACGTGGTGTCGCCATGGACGATGTACCCAAAGTGTTGCGCCAACAAAGCGACGCGTTGAAAAAGCAAGCCAAGCAGGTGATCGACCTGTTGGTGGAAGGTGGAACTGCGAAAGAAAAGGCACGTGCAACGAAGTCACTGAAGTTGATCAACACCGAATGTGAGGTGATGAACAAGTGGGTGGAGGCGCGCTGCGGCTATTGGATGGATCACGGGAAGATGGTAGGTCTGCTAGGCGGCGACCATAGTACCCCGCTCGGCTACTTCCGCGCGTTGGCCAAGCGTCACAAGAACTTTGGCATCCTGCACATCGATGCGCACATGGACCTTCGCCATGCATACGAGGGTTTCACATACAGCCATGCGAGCATCATGTACAACGCACTCGGGTTGAAGCCGCTCACCAAGATCGTTCAGGTCGGCATACGTGACTTCTGCGCACAGGAGAACGACGTGATCATCAAAGAAGGCGAACGGATCAATGTAGTGCGCAGTGCCGATATCCGGCGACAGCAATACGGAGGCATCACGTGGAAGGAGCAATGCGACGTGATCATCAAAGCGTTGCCCAGCGCGGTGCATATCAGCTTCGATATCGACGGCCTCGACCCCACACTTTGTCCGAATACCGGCACACCTGTACCGGGAGGGTTGGCGTTCGAGGAAGCGACCTACTTGCTCTCACGCCTTGCAGCAAGCGGCAAGAAGATCATCGGCTTCGATCTAGTGGAGGTTTCCCCTGGCAAACATGACGAGTGGGACGCGAACGTTGGCGCGCGATTGCTGTGGCACTTATGCGGAATTCTACCGAAAGCGTAGGCTCAGGGCAGTTGTTGCGTTAGTGTATTGTTCGGCGATGTACCACCTACGTTCACCAGGATCGGATCACGATCGTTCGCAGAGCCGATGTACTTCACTACGCCATCCAGATTCACATCCTCCAAGCGGTAGCCTGAAATGGAGTTGTTCGGGGTGGTTCCTCCGATGTAGGTAAGAACCGGGTCGCGGTCATTGCCCGCGCCGATGTATTTCAACGAGCCATCGCGCGTGGCATCTCCGGCCCAGAGGGCACGTGTGGCGCCGATGGTTTTCCGCGCAGCTGTTCCGAAAGTGATCAATGCTGCACTTCGGAAATCAACGTTCGCTATCGACGTGCTTAAAGCGATCGGTGAAGAGGTCATTGCACCCAAGTGATTACGATGCCGCACAGCCACGAAATAGTTCCCCGGTCCAACACGGAACGTGAGTGGTGACGTATTGTCCACAGCCACCACGTCCCCATCGGTTTGCAGAATTCCCTGTGCTGAGGCTGCAATGATCGTTGGTTGCGAAACGGATCGAAGTTCAACACGCACCCAATCCACCATGGCGTTGGCTCCGGATGTTGTGAGGGTCGCGCTGGTGATCACCTCTCCCCCGCCCTTCGCC
>JANNYL010000497.1:0-1594 GCA_031410075.1 Flavobacteriales bacterium | reverse complement strand
AAACAACACACGATGAGGACCTGCAAGAACATCCTGTCCTGTGCGCTGCTCACCGTTGGCCTTACCGCCACCGTGACCACGTCCGCACAAACGGTGCTCGATGGCGCCTACATCAAGGAGCACACCAAGACCCAGCGCGTGGTGCCGTATGCGCACCTGCGTGAGGCCGATATCATGTGGGCCCGTCGCGTCTGGCGAACGGTTGACCTTCGTGAAAAGCTCAACCATCCGCTGTACTACCCCACGGAACCCATCAACGACCGCAAGAGCCTGTTCGATGTGATCAAGCAGGGCATCATGGATGATGGTTCGATCACCGCCTATGACGCTGGTGTGGATGGTTGGGATGATGAGTTTTTGAAGATGCTGCTTCTTTCTCAAGTGAAGGATAAGTTGATCCGCATGGATACGCTTACCCGTGAGACCTTGGAGGGTGAGCAAGAGCAGGTGATCCAACAGGTCGAAACAAAGACAGAAGACATTCGCCGTTACCGGTTGAAGGAGGATTGGATCTTCGATAAGCAGCGGTCCAGCATGGATATCCGGATCATCGGGATAGCGCCGTTGAAAGCGAACCGGGGTGATGATGGAGAGATTCGTGGTTATCAGCCACTTTTCTGGTTGTATTATCCTGAGCTGCGTTATGTGTTGGTGAATTGGAACGTGTTCAACCGCGAGAACGATGCGGAACGCCGTTCGTTCGATCACGTGTTCTGGACCCGCCAGTTCAGCAGTACGATCATCAAGAGTACCAACGTGTACGATCGAAATCTTTCTGAATACAAAACTGGCATCAATGGCGTGCTGGAAGGTGAAGAGATCAAAGCG
This sequence comes from Flavobacteriales bacterium, assembly GCA_031410075.1. Taxonomy (GTDB): domain Bacteria; phylum Bacteroidota; class Bacteroidia; order Flavobacteriales_F; family PHOS-HE28; genus PHOS-HE28. The sequence continues at coordinate 766 of JANNYL010000497.1, read as the reverse complement.
AGCCTGTTCGAGTTCGAGCACGATCTCTGGAACTTCTAGTTCTTCAAGCATCTTGTTTTTTCGAAAGGCTCCGCAAGGAGCCTTTCGCATTTCAAAGACTATGTATCGCGGCCCCATCGTTCGTAACAGAGAACCGAACGGAACATGCGCACCGCAACCACCCTTGTTCTACTGATCGAGCTGAACGCCCCGGATGTTGGGGGCCAGGTGATCGCACCACCGCCTTCTTCGAACACCGGTTCTGGCCAAGAGAATAGCTATGGCCAACGTGTCGTGCCCTATCCCTACGTCCGTGAGGCTGATGTGATGTGGCAGAAGCGCGTCTGGCGCGACATCGATGTTACCGAGAAGGTCAACCTTCCGCTTTTCTACCCGCTGGAACCGGTCGATGGTAGATCGAGCTTGTTCGACATCATCAAGAATGCGCTTCTTCTGGAGGGCTCAATCACAGCTTTTGATGCTGGTGTGGACGGATGGGATGACGAATTCACGCAAACGCTGTCTGTTGAACAAGTACATGACATTCTCATTCGTACGGACACGATCCAAGTGGAATCGCTGGAAGGTGATGTGGAGAAAATGGTGCAGCGGGTCGAAGCAACAAGCGACGATATCCGGCGATACAGGATAAAAGAGGATTGGATCTTCGACAAGCAGCGCTCATGCATGGATATCCGGATAATTGGCCTTGCACCGTTGAAGGTGAATCGCGGTGATGACGGCGAGATACGCGGATATCAACCGTTGTTCTGGCTGTATTTTCCTG
>JANNYL010000496.1:0-7176 GCA_031410075.1 Flavobacteriales bacterium | reverse complement strand
TACACCTCGCTGCTGCTGCTGAAGAACACGCGCTTCACACCGGAGTTCTTGCACAGGTCCAACACGTTGCGAATGCCATCGATATCGCGCAGCACCATCACGGGATTGTCGGTTGTGCGCTTCACCCCCACCACGGCGGCGTAATGAAACACGTATTCCGGGCGGTAGGCATAGAACACACTGCTGATATCCTCGAAGCGGTTCGCATCACATTTGATAAAATGCAAATTGGGGAACTGATCCAGCGGCAACTTGCGGATATCGCCAGTGAGCAGGTTGTCCACCGCCACCACATCGTTGGTAGGATCTTGGGCAAGACGAACAGCAACTTCGCTGGGTACGAAGCCAGCGCCACCGGTAACAAGAATTCGGGCCATAGTTCTTTGTAAAGGCGTGCGAAAGTAACCTCCCTTAACCGTCATCGCGCTCCCCGATCGTCATCGCGAGGAGGCTCCGCGACGAAGCGATCTGTAATTCACGGAGATACTGTGAATTACAGATCGCTTCGCCCCAATGCGGGCTCGCGATGACGGACAAGGTTCAACGCCGATAGAGCCGCCGGATCAACGTCAGCATCAACACCCCGCCCATGACGCCCCACCAGAACTCCTTCCGCAGCACCGTCGTCTTCACCAAGTAGGGCAACAACCGCCAGTTGAAGCCTTCGGACTTCCCGACGTGTTCCCGCCACCACGCGGCATTGTAGGCCTCCGGCGGGAGGAGCTTCTGGCCCGTTAGCGAGAACGAACTCCACTTCACCGTGTCCGGATAAACATCGGCGATCAGCAGGGCATCGCGCGGTTCATCGCGGATGGCGCACTGGATGTAGGTGATATTCTTCGCGTGCTCCTGGAAGAAAATGCTGCTCGGCGCGAAGCCGCCCACGCTGCCGCTGATCCAATACACGTGCGCATGCTGGGCGATCTTTTCCAGCAGCGGGTACACGTCCTTCTGGAAGTTGGTACCGGTGACCGATCGGGTGTTGTCCTTGAAGAGCGGGCTGTACTGCGGATCATCTTCGGCCCAGATAGGGCGGTGGGAAATGATGAAGAGCGTGCGTAACGCACACTTGGATGTATCAACCGCATCCTCAAGAGCACGAGTCAAGCCGTCCCATTGGGGCAATGCGATCGAACCACCGTCCTTCTCAGTGTCGAACAAAATGCACTGATAAGGACTGTGCTCTCGAGGGAGCACCGCAAACTGACAGAACATATCCGAGGCCGACTCTGCTCCACATGAAGTCAAATAGACAGTGCCTGTCCGCGTCCAATAGTCCGTTAAGGCCTCACTGTGATCGTGATTACCAGCAGCATTGTAAAAACGCACCTTCAACTTGTCGAAAAGGGACTTTCGATATCTCGGTTCGTCGTTCACCGGATCCATGAACAGATCGCCTGTGCTGAGGAAGAGGTTCGCGCCGAGGGTGTTGATCGTATCCAGGTTCGCGAGCAGCGTAGCCGCAGGGTAGCCGCTGCGGTTGGTGCTCTCACCGTGAAAATGCCCCCCGATAAGGATGCGGTAGTGGCCGGTGCTGTCGGCTGGTAGAATTTCCAGACCATTGAAAGGCGAGCGCTGGGCGAGCGCACTACTTGGCAGCAAAAGCAGCCACAGACTATGGCCGAGTATGGCTCTCATGTGCCACCAGCGGTTTTGCCCTCCTCTACTTTCTTTCCGTCGAGCGTGATGGAACTTCCGGCTCCGCACTTGTATTCGGCCTTTGCTTTTATGATCGTCATCTTTTTCAGATCGACGATCACCGGACCGTATCGCATTTCGGACTTCTTCGCTTCCACTACTTGATCAACCTCTTCAACTCGTGCATTCGAGATGAAAAGTTTAGCACCTTCCCGGCCTTCAAAGGCGATCGACATTTTATCCAAGTTCAGATCCGCCACAGTGATGCGTGCGCTCTTGGTGCCTATGATCCCTATCCCGGATCCATCCCATCCACCGATCCCGATCTTGTTCAGCACTGCGATCCCACCTTCCACGCTGATCGCATCATCCTTGGCCAATTCGAAGTTCACTTCCGTCAAGTTGACCTGGGCGAAGTGTGTTTCCAATTGATCCGACCCATGATCGAATCGGCAGTTGGTCAATGTGATCGAGCAGGTAGAGGCATCCAAGAGAGTAGCACCAGTTCCGGTGAAGAAGCAGTGATCGAACGTCACATCGCTATTATGGAAGGACAAGTCGCCACTACGGGGTTGGTCATACGCGTACCTGGAGAGGTTCGCAAAAACACAATAGTTGAGCACGGACCGATCCGATGCACCGATCACATGCACGCCGCGCGAACTACTGTCAGTACTGAAGATCTGGATCCCTGCTTCGTCCAAGCCTTTCCATTGCAAGGCCGAATAACTGATGATCTCCGCTCCCTTGGAAAGTTCCAATTTCAACGGCCCTGTTGCGGTGCAGCGGTAGCCTTTGGGTAGGACCAAGGTGCGATCCATCTTCCAACTTCCGGGTTTTATGGTGATGGTTTTCGAAGCATCATCGATCGCGAGGAAATCGAACTCTTGCGGGTTCGGCTTCATGCCAGCCAACAATTCATCTTGGGCTGCCGAGACGGACATTATGAACGGGAACACTGGCATCATCTTCCTGCGGGAAGCACCGAGAACCCGATACATCACCTCAGAGCCTTTGGCCAGCACACTGTCGTTCGCAAGTCCGCTTGATGAACGTTGATGAATCAGGAAACTGACCAACACAGGCGATCCGACCTTTCCCCGTTCGCGACTAGGGATAAAGGCTGGTCCGATCGGCGCGATCCGGCGTCCATCCGCGAGCATGAGGCTATCCACTTGCATAGGCAAGCTTTCAATGGGCACGAAGGCGAGCGTCAACGTATCGCCACGCAAGCCTTGTTGGTATACCTGCGCACCTTTGGGAACATCCAGCAACTTGTGGATGGCCTGCTGGTTCTTGTAATAGATCGAGCGATCCAGTTCCTTGTACGGGAACTCGCCATAAAGCGTCGCACTGGCCGTGTCGAGCGGTCCTTTGATCGCAGCGAAAGCACTATCGAGCCAATCTCTCTGGCTGAAGCGTTCCAACTGCCTCAAATATGCCGCGAAAATCAATGGGTCTTTGAAGAAAGCGACATGCAACTCATCGCTCTCGTTGAACGCACCGGTCGCTTTGTAGGCTCCGGCAAGTTCCTTGGTGGGATAAGCACTGAAACTCTCATAGCTGATGGGCTCCAATCGTTGCGACACGGGATCGAAGTAGAATTTCACATCGCTCCAATCCATGCTGTGGTGGCCACCTACGAGATCGAGCATGGCGAGTCGCTTAGCGGTGCGCTCCACGTCGAAGACATCGCTCGCTTTCAATTTCCCGGTGCGGAAGCCTTGGATCAGTGCGATGGCTTGTTCGAAGTGCAGTTTCTGCTGCGGGTCTTTGGCGATCTCTTCGCTGCCGAACGCATCGAGGTTCGCCGCTTGGTAAGCTCCGTAAGCATCATCCACTTTGGCGCTACCATCGATCCCTTGCGTGCGATGCAACCAGAAGAGCGACGGATCGAACCGCACGATCGGGCCGGGCAAGCGACCGTTGTTCTCCAACAGCTCTGGCCCGAAATGTTCTTCATAGGCGTACACTCCGAGATCCTCACCGTTCAACTCCACTTTGCAGAACCCATAGCGCAAGGCGATCAGTCCTTCGCCTTGCATCAGTTGGTGAAAGAACCAATCCGTGAGGTAATTGCGTGTACCCGGATGCTGCAATGAAAAGCGCTGCATACCGAGGAAACCGCCGTTCTTTTTCGCGATCACCCGAAAGCTCCACTTCTTGCCTTCCACGTGATCGGTCATCTTGCCTTTGATCCGCAATTTCCCCTTGAAATCGCCGCTGCCTTCAACACCCTTGGGCATCGCCACATGGAAATCACCTTTCACAAAGTCATTCCCTTCCTGCTCGATCACACCGGCTTCGCGAGCACGTTCCACAACGGCATATAGCTCGTCCATTCCAGCTTCGTCCACCGTAATGGAGATAACAGGTGGCTCAATTGCGAAACTCTTCGGGTAATTGCGCCAATACTGTTTGGCGAAAGTGACCAGTCCTGGATGTCCATGACCCTTGAGCTTCCGATCAGCGAACCAAGCGCCTACCGAACCACAAACCAGCAGAACCAAAAGGATCCAGCGCCAACGATTCTTCATACGGCGTGCGAAAGTAACCGGCCTTAGCGCGCCGGGAGTATGAGCTGTGGAACAACCTGTTCTACTGCCTCGTCCCCTGCTCCAGAACCATTCTCCTCCATCTCCAACCTGCGTTCCTCCTCCTTCTCCCTCCACAGCACGATCTCGTCCTCTGTGATCACCGTGATAATAATGAGCAGCATGATGGTGAATGGATTCAGCGAGCCGGTCAACCAGCTTTCATACATCACACTGAACATGCTGGAGAACATGATCGCGAACGCGAACGGTGCGCGTTTGTTCGCTTTCAGGAATATCAGGAAGTAACTGCGGAAAAAGACGAGGACCCCTACTATACCCGTGTTGAACCACATGGTGAGATAGCTGTTGTGAACACCACCGTGGTGGCCCATACTGCGCAGGTAAGGGTAGTTCTGACGCATGATGTACTCATCATTCCCAAAGCCACCGCCCAAAAGGAAGTAGCCTCCTTCGTTGATCTTCTGCCAAGCAAAACTCCAAGCAAAGTATCGACCTGAACCTGCCTCGATCGTTTCCACCCGGAAGTAATGTTTCAGTCCAACGGAAGTAAGGACCGCGGCGAGGTTGGCGGATATCAGTTCAACCCCGAAACCAAAGGCCAAAAAGAGAATGAAACCGATGAACGGCGAGATGCTGAAGAACTGGTAGAACAGGACGAACATGAACGAAGCCGTTAGAGAAGTTCGCGAACCGCACGATATCAAGAAATACACCAGCACGGAATAGGCGAATACCTTTTCCATGAAGCTGAACAGGTCCTTATTGATCTTGATCAGAGCCGTGAAAAGCATCAGGTTGAGATAGCAGAAAATGGCCAAGCCGTTCGGATTGCCGAAATACCCGCGGATGCGACCAGAAACAAAAACCCACACATGGTGGGTGTAGTAAGGCATGGCCAATTGGGAAAGCAGCAACACGAGTATGAAAATGACCAAGTGCCGGAAAAAAACCCACCCCTGTCTCCGGAAACTGTACAGGACGTAATTCGGCACGACGATGTACAACAACGCATAAGAAATGGTCTTCTGGATCGAGATGATGGGTTCACCGGATGCGACGATCGGAATGAACGAGAGAACGAAAAAAGGAAGGAACACTTTGAAGATCGAAGAAAGCGGCTGCATACGTGCCGTCTCCATGAAGAAGATCAGGGCCAAGACAATGATGTAGGCGAACTTGGCGGTCTTTACGACCCTGAAAGGAAAATTATCCGGTGTCATATCAGACCACACGAGTATGATAATGAACCCGAAAAGCATATCGGGCCAGAGATCCCTGCTTCGTAAAAGCAACACACTGGCAGGCAGGACCAGATACAGCAAGGGACTTGCGAAATACGTAGTGGCCGCCCAAAGCAGGATCATGACCAAAACCTGTGAATGCTGGCGGAAGAACTGGCCCATCAGAGATCTGTGGAAAGTGAAAACCGATCCCTGGCCTCAGCGCGCGCAATCGCATGGCGTAGGTGAACGAACGTGAGCAGGTCCTGAACGTTCTGCTGCCACCGGGCGAAAGTCAGTGGTCTTCGCCAACGATCGATGTGCCGGGGCATTTCAGCGGATATCGCGTCTCGCATCTCACGAGCAATACTTACCACCCTGGTTTCCGAGAGTGGCCCATCCAACTGGGACTCAAGAACAACCGCGAAATCCTGCTCGATCTCTTTTGATCGCATGCATACCTTGAAAAGCCGCACAATAGGGGACCGAGGATGCCGATCGATGTGCTGGAACATATCATAGTCGGCACCTACCACCATACCCAACCCCATATCGCTATCACCCATGATGAAACGCCAGCGGCCATCAAGAGGTCCAGCGACCGTGTCCGGAGCGCCTGTATAACGCCACCATTTCACGTTCTGATCGGGCCAATCGACGTTCCCGAGAATTATCTGTGCGGCCATGTAGTGAAGAAATCCGTTCACATCCATGTGGGCATTCAGACTATCTGCGAACCAGGTTGCCTTCGCATCCCATTGTTCGCACTGGTTCAGAAAGCGAGCGAAACGCTTGACCTCCTTAACGTCCCCTTCATAAAGCTCCAAGCGATCCGCCAGGATAGTTATGTCCTTGGCCTGCGTGTGATATCGCCGTGCGAGTTCCTTATTGTCCAACCGTTCGCGCACATTGTGCAGGCCCCAATAGGCACCGTTCACATAGAGCACGCTTTGGACACACGATGATGTCTCGAAAGGCATTCCCTTACATAGCTTGTGTTGCAAAGCATCGCGGAAGAACGTGCGATCCTGGTCGTTCCCAGAACAGCGCAGAACCGCATGTTCGATATCCGTACCTCGTTCGGCACCGAAAAGTGGAAACTCCAATGGTTTGTCGAACAACACGCGCAATGCGTGCTGAGGAAACCCGCGGGTGTTATTGCCGTTGATCCGGAGCTTGACAGAAGCACTCAACGATCCATTCTCGCCAGCAATTCCGCTGGGTAAGAAGCACTCCAACCATGCACTGCGTTCAGCCTTTTTGCCTCGGTAGAGGAAGTTGCCCGGATACTTCCACCACTTCTGATCATCGGGGTATCGACGAACGAAATCCTCACCCGAATGGAAAATGGCATTACCCACCACGTAAAGGCCGGTATCCGCATCGAATAAGGCGCCAGCCGGCAGGGCCAAACTGAGCACTGATAAACCGCCATGGTCCTCCCGAACAAAGGTGCGTGTTGCGACCGCTCCCACCCTTCCCGTCCCATCAACCACATTAGCCCGCACCACCACCGCACTAGGTTGAACACCCACCGGATGCCGCCATTGGACCGATGTTGGAATGGTAACCAATTCTTGGGCGTTACGCTCGCTCAATGGAGTGAACGCTGTCTCGAAGCGAGGCGATGTCGAATTCGGTAACGAACCATCCAGCGTGTAGTGGATCTCTTCGGACCCGTATGCGACAATAGAAACAAGACCAGCACGGTCAAATTCGATACTGGGTGCCGCGAGATCGCACGTCTTCTTGTTGGCCCG
>JANNYL010000495.1:0-1161 GCA_031410075.1 Flavobacteriales bacterium | reverse complement strand
GCGAGACCCGCTTCGGTGTATGTGAAACCTGGGTTCCATTGAACAATGGTGTCGTGCAAGGGCAATAGTTCATTGCACACAATGCTTCCCAATTGCAGGGTTTGCCCGCCGTTCAGGGTGAGTGTGCCATCGATAGAAATGCCCGTCGCGGTTTGTGTTCCCAAGTTCCGGATGCGCACAGTGGTTGCAAGAGGCAGTTGTTGTTCTACGGGCAGCTGTGTATAGCCCAGTGAACGCTCGCTCGTGTTGAACGGACTGGTGCGAGGGTCGCCGAGCCAGGCTTGCGCCAAGGCCAAGTCGTTCGCTGTGCGCCCGAAAACACATACGTCATCCACCGCGAAGCCCGAGGACCAGTCGCCATTGTCATCATAGCGGAATCGCAACTGCACGGAACTTCCATCGTACGCTGAGAGGTCGATCAATTCGCTTTGCCATTCGCCGACAGCTTCGGACAATTCCGAAAGTGTGGTCCAACTGCTGCCGTCGGTGGAAATATCCACCCAAGCCCGGCCATTGAATGGGCGCCCATCGTGGTAATAGCGGAACGAGAGGGCCGGAGTTGTTGCGATCGTGAGGCTGATGAACGGTGTAAGGAGCGAAACTTGGTCCATTGCACAATCACAAGGTTGTGCGTCGTCGTTCGCCATCGCGAACCGGTTACCTATCGGATCATTGGGTACTGGGAAATAGCCGATCGCGTTGGCTTCCAACGAAGTGCCAACCGTAAAGGGTGAAGTGAATTGTCCGGTTCCATTCCCCGATGCGTCCAAGCGCTCAACTTGCCCGGGCGCGAGTCCCCATCCCACTGGCAGTTCGGCTCCCGCGAAGTCTTCAGAGAACAGGCAGTTCACCTGCGCGCGTGAAGAACCAGGTGCGCTCACGAGAACCAAAGCGACCAGGATCCACGAATACGAGTAAGGAGTTGAGCGCATCTATCAGGCTGCGCACGGGTGCGCGAAAATGTTGGGCGGCGAAGATAGACCGCTCGAGAACGGAAGAAGCCTTCCGGCAATTCCGGAAGGCTTCTTCAATTCGGACCGCGATGGTCCTTGGTCACCGTTGCGTTTGATGAACAAGGCGCAGCGTCGACGGTCCTTGGGAGGTGTGGAGCGTGAACAGGTATGTGCCATCTGCGAGGCCATCTCCTTCAAGGATCAACTG
>JANNYL010000494.1:0-4639 GCA_031410075.1 Flavobacteriales bacterium | reverse complement strand
GCGATGACGTCCTTTTCCTTCAGGCCGAATTGGATCTCGATGGCTTCGAACGGGGTGCGGTCTTCCCAGGCCATTTGAATTATCCGGTCCCTGTCCTCATCGGTATAGGGTGCTTCAGGCGATCGCCGTTCACGGGCCTCGCGCTCCTCTTGCTCCTTCAATAAACTGTCCAGCGAGCGCAGGCCACTGTACTCACATGTTGCGGTTGGTTCGGTCATGGGTTCGTGCGGCAGTAGATACACGTGTTCAGGTGGTTCGATGGAACATCTACCTGCGCAGGTTTGTGCTCTATCGTCCCAAAAGGTGAACGCGCCATGCCATGGCTTGTTCGCACCCGAACTGCGAAAAGGCCGCAAGGCTGGTGGGTACTCCCCTTCAGCAGAATTCCGTGATAAGATAAGAACGCATAGCGCGGTAGCGGTGACGCTGCGCAGCGGTTACCGCGCACCCGTTACATTGCCGGGGTGTCGCCCACCATCGACCTCAGCTATCTGGAGCGCCTCTACAAAGGAGACCGCACGCGCATCGCGCAATGGATCAGCGTGTACCTGGAGGAAGCGCCCGCTACCTTCCAACAGCTTTCGGACAGCATGGAGCAGGGCGATGCGGAGCGGCTCGCTGCGGCGGCGCATGATCTGCGCCCCTATGCGCACTACTTGGGAGCGGGCCCGATGCTGGAGTTGCTCATTGCCATTGGCCAACGGGTACGCACCGATGGCATCACCGCCGCCGTGGAACCGGTGAAGGAGGTGTTGACCTTGAGCAGGGCGGCGGAAGATGAATTGCGTGCGGTCCTCTCCCGATACACGAGCGACATAGAACCGGTATAAGTACGAGGTGCCGGACCAGTTCACCCAATGACCTTTGCATGATGATCCGTCTCGCGCTCGCTGATGACCAGCATCTCTTCCGCAAGGGCATGGCGCTCTTGTTGCGCGATATGGCCGACGCGCAGGTGGTGCTCGAATGCGCCAATGGCGAAGAACTGCTCGCTGGATTGAAGCGCACCTTGGTCGACATCGTGCTGCTCGACCTGGAGATGCCCGTGCTCGATGGGACGGAAACGATGAAGCGCATCCGCCGGGAGTTCCCGCAGGTGAAGGTGATCATCCTCAGTACGCACGATGAGGATGAGTTCATCGCGCGGTTGATGGAGCTGGGCGCGAACGGTTACATGTTGAAGACCGCGGAGCCGGACGAGATAGACACCGCGATACGCTCTGTGGCGGAGAGCGGCTACTACTTCAGCGATCGCGTGAGCAAGGTGATGCTGCTCGGCCTGGTGAAGAAGAAGCAGGTGAAGCCCACCTTCAACGACATCGATCCGCTCAGCGAACGTGAGCTGGAAGTATTGCGCGGCATCTGCCAGGAGCTGACCACAGCGGAGATCGGGGAGAAGATCTTCGTGAGCCCACGCACGGTGGAGTTCCACCGCAACAATCTTTTGCTGAAGACCGGTGCGCGCAACGCTGCGGGACTTGTCGTGTACGCGATGACCAAGGGCATCTACATGCCATGACCATGCGTGCATTGCAGGCCCTGCTGCCGATGCTATTGCTCTCCGCGCAGAGCGTGACAGCGCAATGGGACACGCTCGCCTTGCCCTTCCGCGCGCTCACCATCGAGGATGGACTCTCGCAGGGCATGGTGAGCAGCATCATCCAGGACCGGGCCGGCTTCATGTGGTTCGCCACCAAGGATGGCCTGAACCGCTACGATGGATATTCCTTCCGGGTGTTCCGCCACGATCCGTCGGACAGCACCACCGTGCGCGACAACTTCATCCAGGTGATCCACGAGGACCGTGCGGGGCTGCTCTGGGTGGGCACGAATAGTGGGCTGGACGTGTTCGATCCCGCAACGGAGGTCTTCCATCATTTGTCTTGTGCTGATGGAGCCACAGGCCAGGCTGCCGGAAAGCGTGACCCGCGCTCACGCAATGATGGCACACAATGCGCTACGAACGTCATCGCAGAAGACCCTGCCGGGCACCTCTGGGTGTCGATGGGCCAGGGGCTGTACCGCATCGATCCGGACCGAAGTGGATATTCTCCTGCAGGGCCAGGCACGCGCGTTGAACTGGTCGGGGTGTGCCCGGGAGTGAAGATGCAGTGGGTGGCCGTGGATCGGCCGGGCCTGTTGCGCGGGGCGTGGACCTTGAACGGCGAGGACCGGAACGTGCGCACCTTCACTCTGGATACCCGCGATGAAGCACGCATCGCGGCCATGATCGCGCATCCGCAGATGCTGCCGTGGAGCTCCCTGGTCGCTGGGCAGGGCGAAGAGGACTGGGCCGCGTTTGGGAGTGATACCACCCGGCATCGCACCTACAGCTTCAGTCATACGGTGTTGGAATCGCGCGATGACGCGAACGCGATCATCTCCACCATCAAGCTCTCCTCCGCAGGTTGGATAAGTGCAATGCGCGCGACCGCTGATGCCCATGGAGCGCTGTGGGCGACGGACCACCGTTTATGGCGCTGCGAACCACGCACCGGTCGGGTATCCCGCCTGATCCCGGCATCCGCCGAACTGCGGATCGAGGCTTTGAAGCCGATCTGCCTGTACCGCGATCGCAGTGGTGTGATGTGGATCGGAACGAACGGCTTCGGGGTCTTGCTGTACGACCCACGCGCGGAACGCTTCCACAAGCAGCGCTTACACAGCATGCGGATGATGGCGCCCTTGCGCGACGGCAGCATGATGGCATTCACATGGTCACCAAGGGTCTATATCGTCCAAGAGCAGGCGTCTTCGTCCCGACTTGGCGGGGACATCAAGTCGTACCCCATTGAGAATTACGGAAGGGAGATCGATGTGGGGACGTACGAACCCTTCGTTGTGGAGGAAGGCCGAGGGGTGTTCTGGACGAATCTCGGGGATGGACTCACACGCTACGAGGAACCTGCCTACCGGACAGGCAGGCGGGACAGCAACCTGCAGCGCTTTGCCGACCCGCAGGTCCCGGTCCGCTTCCCGCTCCACATCGGGCATGACAGCCTCATCAGCTTCGGCAGTATCAGGGCCTTCGGCCAGTTCAACACGCGCACAAAAAGCTTCAGCAGCATCCCCTATCCCATTCCCGCGCAAGGTGGTACGTACGAGTTCGTGCAGGCCATCAGCCAGGACGCGCAGGGCATCTTCTGGCTCGGTACCATGAAGGGCTTGCTTCGCTTCGACCCGGCCACCCGTGACTGGACCCACTATGCCAACAAGCCGGACGATCCGCGTTCACTTTCCACTGATGTGATCTTCTGCCTGCTCAACGATCCGAAGGACGCGAACATCCTGTGGGTGGGTACCAACGGCGGTGGCCTCAACCGCTTGGACAAGCAGGCGGGACACTTCACGCGGTTCACGACCGCCAACGGCCTGCCGAACAACGTGATCTACGGCTTGCTCGCCGATGACGATGGCCAGCTATGGATGAGCACGAACAAGGGCATCGCGCAGTTCGATCCGCTCACGCATGCGGTGCGCAGCTTCGATGCGAGCGATGGCCTGCAAGGCGATGAGTTCAACCGCTATGCCTTCTGCAAGACCACGGACGGCACACTCTACTTCGGCGGCGTCAACGGCTTCAACTATTTCCGCCCCGAGGAACTGCGCACCGATACGCTGCCTGCAGTTGTACACATCACGGACATCAAACTGACGAACCGGTCCATCGCCTTCGGTGCTGCGGGTTCACCACTGACGAGGCCCACGCACCTCACGCGCGAGCTCGTGTTCGCCTACCGCGATGCGGCCATGCTCACTTTCGAGCTCGCCACCATGGAGTTCAGTGAACCCGAGGAGCACCGTTACCAATACAAGATGGACGGCTTCGACGCCGATTGGATCATGGCCGGCAACGATCGCAGCGCAGTGTACACGAACCTCGATCCCGGCACCTACACGTTCCATGTGCGTGGCGACAACCGCGATGGCCTCTGGGACACGAAGGGCACCACGCTCCAACTGATCGTGTTGCCGCCGTGGTACCGTACCTGGTGGTTCTATGCGCTGTGCGTGCTCGCTGTCGGAGGCGGCATCGTGCTTTACATCCGCTCGCTCACCCAGCAGAAGAAGCATCTGGAGAGCACCGTCACGGCGCGCACCGCTGAACTGGTCAAAGCCAAGGAACGCGCCGAGCAAAGCGAACGGGTGAAGCAGCAGTTCCTCGCCAACATGAGCCACGAGATCCGCACGCCGGTGAACGCCATTTCCGGCATGAGCACCGTGCTGCGGCGAAAGGAGCACCTCCCCGCGCAACAAGAACATCTGGATGCCATCGCCACCAGCAGTGAGGCCCTGCTCGGCATCGTGAACGAGATCCTGGACCTGAGCAAGATCGAAGCGGGAAAGCTGCAACTGGAGAAAGTGCGCATGGAGCCGCGCACCGTGATCCACAGTGTGAAGGAAGTGATGCGCTACCGGGCTGAAGAGAAGAGCTTGACCTTGGACGCCACGATCGCGAACGAAGTACCGGCCACAGTGCTGGGCGATCCCACGCGCTTGCAACAAGTGTTGATGAACCTGGTGGGCAACGCCATCAAGTTCACCGAGCGCGGATCGGTGCGCATTCATTTGGAAGCAACGCATACGCTGCGGGTATCACCCGTAGCGTCGTCCGCCGAACGGCGGATCGATTCGGACG
>JANNYL010000493.1:0-19568 GCA_031410075.1 Flavobacteriales bacterium | reverse complement strand
ATGCGCGCACAAGCCACAGGCCTTAACCTAACGCTCCACTACCTGCATCCGTTGACCGACGACGCCAAGGGTGCGCTCTCGTCAACCATGGTGGGGCTTGGTGTACAGCACGACTTCGCCCGTCGCATCGGGATGGGACTGGACGTGAATTACGGCGCTTCCACGTCTGAGCAGGTCACAGCGTTGGAGGTGGTGTACAGTGCGAAATTCTTCGCTTCGAATAACGATGCTACCTCCTTCTACATCGGTTCCCTCATCGGCTTCCAGCGATTGTCGGGTACTGCGGTCACCAGTCCAACCGCGCTAAATGGTTATAGCTACGATGGAGAAGAGTTCTCGCACATTCAGATCCCTATTGGCTTGCGAGCAGGCTTACGCGGAGGCCTGCAAGGCTACTTCGGAGAGCTATTCGCGCAAGCGGGCTATTCGATCGGCAATGGCGAGTTGTACCAGAACGGAAAAGAAACGATAAGCAGCTCGTCCTTATACTTGTCCGTGGGCTTCTCGTTCCTTGGGTTTGGTTAGGAGTGAGCTGAGCGTGCACTGCTTCTCCGCCCACACCACCTGCATCACCCAAACAGATCCCGCGTGACGAGCTTCCGCAACGCATTGCTTCTTTTTGGCCTTCTCGGGTGGGCCAACGCATTCTCACAGGCTAATGGCATCCGTTTCATCATCCCGCAGCTGGACCCCATCTACAAACAAGATGGCACACCTTCCATCGCCTTGGGTTTTGGGTATGATCACAATTTCGACGACAATATGAGCATGGGCTTGGAGTTCACATTCCTAGGTCGAAGTTTGACTGATAAGATATCGGATCCTTACACCAATACGCCTTTCACCTATGGAACGTGGCAGGCGAATTGGGCTGACAAGCGAAGCACTTGGACAGTGATCTATCGAACCGCCTATGCATTCGGTAGCAACAGCTCGTTCGGGAGCTCATACATCGGGAGCTACATCGGCGTGCGTGGGATCAGTCGGGAATTGCAGATCGACGATGCATTCGACTCGCAGGCATCATCCTTCTTCACTGGGGCAACGGGGCCTTTTGCAAATCGCTATCTAGCAACGAAAATAGTCTTCCCTGTCGGGCTTCGTTTGGGTATTCGTAGCGTAATGGAGGGGAAGTACTATGACCTGTATACCGGCCTAGGTTACCAGATCGGCGGCGGTGGGTCCATCTTCAACAAACCCGAGCTCGCGAACGGGCCCTTCGAGATAAAGGGACTGGTGTGGCATGTGGGCTTCGCATGGGGCTTTGGCTGGTGAATCATGGGCTATCGGTGCAGACGTAGACCATTTTCAGGCTGGGTGCGGCACATATTCCTGATCGCTTTAGGCTGGCCTTTCGGCATGACTTCGCAGGCACAGGGAACGGGCTTCAACTTCAGCATGGGCTACCATCCGATAGTGCGTTCTATCGACGAAGAAAAGGTGCGCGGCGTGAGCATTGGCCTGGGATTGCAGCGGGACATGACCGACCATATCGGGTTCGGTGCAGAAGCACGCTATTGCCCAAATGAGGGGGCGGGTGGTGGAGGCACGTTCGAACTGGAGTACAATTCCCGCTACTTCGTGAGCAGCAATGAAGACGCCGCCTTCTATTTCGGTCCTTTCTTAGCGTACCAAAAGGTCTCCCTGGACATTCTAGTCCCCACTGCCATCGTGGGCAACGGAGGTTACGAGAAGCTGAAGCGCACAGGATGGCCTTTAGGCCTGCGCTTCGGTTTACGAGGAGCCTTGGATGGTGTTTTCTTTGAAGGCTACGGGAACATCGGCTATGTGATCGGGAATGGTGCGTTGAGCGAACGCATCTATACCCAGCCTTTGTACATGTCTTTCGGCATCGGTCTCGGTGGCGGTTGGTGAGTCACCTCACCTCTCTGCCCACACCACCTGCATCACCGTAGTGCCCACGGCTTGCAAAGACTCCTTATCGATGCCGCTCAGGTTGTCGTCGTGCGTATGCCACGACTTGGGAAACGCACCGGTTGAAGGCTCCCATGCGATGATGTCGGCCACTGGAATACCTGTGCCATCATGTACGATCACATGGTCGTCGATACCAACGTATCCACGGGTCTCGCTCAAGAAGCGATCACCATTGCCTGTGGCGGCGGCGGCCTTCCAGATCCTGTTCACCACTTGCGGTGCGAACTTCATGCTCAAGGCTTCTCGCGGGAACTTCGCATCCACGCTTCCGACCATATCCAGTAGGATCCCGAAACGAGCTGAGTAGTTGGGCACATGTGGGTTCTTAACCCAGTATTGGCTACCCAGGCACCACGTCTTAATGCTCCTTGGGTCGTTGCCCGAACCCATCACACCTTCGCTGGGTTGGCCCATATCTTCAACGTCGGTGAGGAATATATCCACACCCATGGTGCCTGCTTTTGTCGGTGACGTTCCGTCGCCCAAGTGTCGCGCTAGTTCAAGCCACACAGCCACACCGCTTGCCCCATCATTCGCTCCCTCGATCGGCTCGTTCTGGCGTTCATCGTCGTGGTCGGCGAACGGGCGCGAATCGTAGTGGGCCATCAAGAGGATCCGATCGGTTGCTTGCGGATTCCAACTTGCGATGATGTTTCGCAGTGGAACCGGTTGTCCGTTGAACGCGATCACGTTTCCCTTCTGCTCGTAAACCGTATCGGCACCAAAGCGTTTGAGGGTGCTCACCATCCAATCAGCGCAGGCCTTGTGCTCGGGACTACCCGGCACGCGTGGGCCGAAGGAGACTTGTTTCGCCACGAAGGCGTATGCACTATCCGCATTGAAAGGCGGTGCGGGCACCAAAACGGTCTTTGCGGGCTCCACTATAGGAACTGACGAATGGTTGTCCGGAGCGCAAGACTTCAACAATAGCAATGCCAGTAGCAACGCAACTAGAACGACGGCAATGATCCTGTTACGCATGTTCCCAAACAGTTCCGTCCTTGGTGTCCTTGATCGTAATGCCCAATGCAATGAGTTGGTCACGGATCTTGTCGCTGAGCGCGAAGTTCTTGGTCGCCTTGGCCTCGGCCCGCATGGCGATCATCAGTTGCATCACGCCATCGAGCGCTTCTGTATTGCCACCCGGACCCTCTTCCTTTCGCAGCCCTAGCACGTCGAAAAGCATTGCGTTGAACAACGCCTTGAGCAGCTGAACATCAGCGCTGCTCATTACAAGCTTACCATCGTTAGCGCTGTTGATCATGCGCACGCCATCGAACAAATGCGCGATCATGATCGGCGTGTTCATGTCATCGTTCATGGCATCATAGCATACTTGCTCCAACGCCCCGACTTCCGGCGATACATCACCGGATCCTCCCTTCAACTTGTCCAGTGTTGCAACTGCTGCCAGCATTTTCTCCAAGCCTTTCTCGGAGGCCTGCATAGCAGCATTGCTGAAATCGAGCGTACTGGCGTAGTGGCTCTGCAACATGAAGAAGCGCACGGTCATGGCGCTGTATCCGCGCTCCAGCAGCTTGTGGTTGCCCGTGAGCAGTTCTTCCGGGGTGAAGCCGTTGCCTTCGCTCTTGGCCATTTTGCGACCATTCACGGTTAGCATGTTGCCATGCATCCAGTAGCGCACAGGAGTTGTGCCATCGGCAGCGATGCTTTGCGCGATCTCGCATTCGTGGTGCGGGAACTTCAGGTCCATACCACCACCATGTATGTCGAATGTCTGCCCGAGATACTTCGTACTCATCACGCTGCACTCCAAATGCCAGCCGGGAAAGCCTTCGCCCCATGGGCTCGGCCACTTCATCAAATGCATCACCTCGGCTTTCTTCCAGATGGCGAAGTCGAGCGGTGACCGTTTTTCTTCTTGTCCTTCCGTATCGCGCGTATTCGATAGAAGCTCGTCGATCTTCCGTCCGCTGAGTTCGCCGTAGTTGTACTTCGCCGCGAACTTGGGCACATCGAAATACACGCTGCCATTCGCCTCGTAGGCATATCCGTTCGCAATGATCCGCTCCACCATCTGGATCTGCTCGATCAAGTGCGCGGTTGCAGTAGGCTCGATGCTCGGGTTCTTCAGGTTGAAGAGCCGCATCACATCGTGGAAACCGTTCGTGTATTTCTGCACGATCTCCATCGGCTCCAATTGTTCCAGCCGGGCGCGCTTCGCAATCTTATCCTCACCCTCATCGATGTCGTCCACTAGATGACCCACATCGGTGATGTTGCGCACGTAGCGCACCTTGTAGCCTATGTGCATGAGCCAGCGGTACAGTACATCGAAGGTGGTGAAGCTGCGCACATTGCCCAAGTGAACGTCGCTGTATACGGTGGGGCCGCAGACATACAACCCAACGTGCGGCGGATTCAACGGAACGAACTCCTCCTTCTTCCGCGTGAGCGTGTTCGTAAGGTGGAAGGGCAGGGTCTTCGGGGTGGACATGGATCGGCTGAAGCGGGGGCGAAAGTAGGGCCGTGCCGCACGCGCGCTGGAGGTGATGAGCATCGATTTGTTTGCACTCGTGGACAAATACAACGCTCTGCATGGGCTGTGAACGGATACCTTGGCGCTATGGCCGCAATTGTTTGGGCGATCATCCACGGTGTTGCCCTGACGGTAGGGGGCTTTTTGGTAATCGGCACGACACACTACGATAAGGGGCACCGCAGGCGAATCAACAAACTACTCGGATGGACTGGGCTTCTCTTCGGACTTTTCAGCCTTGGTCGCGCCTTTTTCCTGATGCTGGTCCGGAACTGAGCCACTACGTAGCGGCCCGCTAGGCGTGGTTCAGTGCTCGATATGGATGCCATGCTTGGCTAGCAATCCCGGCAGGCCTTCGATGGAGAACCGAGCCCCCCTCATGCGATTCAGCTCCGGATCGATGGTGAAGCCGTGAGCCATGCTGAAGTCCGTACGCTGAAGATCGCAATGCTCGAATACGGCATCGGACAAGTCACAGCGTTCGAAAACCAAACCGCTAAGATCCGCTCGCGTGTAATCCACGCCTTGCAACCTATCGCCGATGAATTTCGTGCGCCGGAGCACCATGCCCTGGAACGAGCAGGAGTCCATCACGCAATCCGTGAAGTTTGCCGAAAACAAATTCGTTTGCCCGTGATCGAAGGAGACGCCGAGCAATTTGCAATTCGTGAAGGAGCAATCGTGTATGCGAGTGCGCGCAATACGCGACATGCTCAGGTCACAACCACTGAACCTGCACTCCATGAAGCTTCGGCCGGAGAGGTCAGCTCGCGTGAAAACACAACGCGTGAATGCGCACTGTTCAAAATCACCCTGCGGCAACGGCTCCTTGGTGAAGTCGATGCCGTCATAGGTCTGGTCTTGGGTGCGGGCTTTGATCATTGCTCGAACCTACATTTCTTCGTAGTGCAACGTCCGGTGACTTTAACGCCTACACCACAATAGTGCGTCTCAGGACGTTTTACGGTGATTCGGCCGAGCCCGATCGAAGTATGGGTCCCGTGGATGTGTGGTGCGATAGACGTGCGGTTGTTCCGGCGTATGGATGGTATCGGGCTTGCGCAACGATGGGTCTCTGATCTCCTTGTAGCCATCGGCGTCGTACTGCGGCAACACTTTGTCCTTCAAGGATGGGAAATGCTCCAAGACGACCCGTATTGTGGGGTTCTCACGGCCGATGGAAAAGATCCACACATGCTTCGATTGACATAGAGCGCGGACATCGGTTTCCCCCGAACGGTAATGAATCTCAATGAAGTTCCAACTGTTCTTCGTGGCCTTGAGGTAAAAAACCCGCAATGCGATGACCTGTTCTGGCTGGACGATCACGTCGCCGATCCGGAGCAGACCATCGCAATAAACAGGTTGGAGATTGAAACGTGTGTATGTGAAGAGATCGATCAGCCCGAACATCAACATGACGAACAGGCACAAACCCAGTCCAACCAAGGAGCTGTCGAAGCGGCGTACTCCAAGCACGTACGCCAATGGTATGATGAGAATCCAATTGGAGAACAGCTGCCGCTCCCAGAAAGTTCCGCTTGCTCTTTTCATCCACGGTTCACTTCAACACATACACCTTCCCCGGCAAGCTCCTCACCACACCACCGAACTCCAGCTGCAACAGCAACGCGCTTGCCTTGTGCGGCAGCATTCCGCAAGCGAAGCACAGTGAATCGATATCTAGTTTGCCTTTTTCCTTCAGCACATCCACGATGGCTTGTTCTTCTGGCTGTAGCTCGGTGAAGAGCGCGGATTGAACGCCGACCTTCTTCTTGGTGGTAGGCAGCCATTCCATCAACTTCAAAGCGTCGGCGGCATTGGTGATAAGGTGTGCCTTGCTGTCTTTGATCAGCCGGTTGCAGCCTTCGCTCTTCGAGTCTGTAGGCCTGCCGGGGAAGGCCATCACCTCGCGGTCGTAGCTGTTGGCAATGTCGGCGGTAATGAGCGAGCCGCCTTTAGCCGCACTCTCAACTACAATACAGCAATCACTAAGGCCGGCGATCACACGGTTGCGTGCCGGAAAATTGCCCGGAGCGAAGGGCGAGCCCGATGTGAGTTCGCTCACGAGAGCCCCTTGGGCCATCATCTCTTTAGCCGTGGCCGCGTGTTCGCCGGGATACAGTTTGTCGAGACCATGCGCTACACAACCGATGGTGTTGAGCCCCACTTTCAACGCCGTGCGATGGGCTACAATATCGATCCCGTATGCAAGTCCACTTACGATCAGCGCACCACTATCCTTCAACCCCTCAACCAACTCCTCGCACAAACGCCTGCCCTGGTCCGTGGGTGCACGTGTGCCCACGATGGAAACACTGCGTGCCACATCCAGTTCAGCATTGCCGCGAGCGAACAACAACACCGGCGCGTCGTCGCAATTGCGCAATCGCTTTGGGTATTCCGCATCCAGGTAAAAAAGCATCCGTAGCTTGTGCTTGCGCACGTATGCGAGTTCTTTTTCAGCAGCGTGCAACACTTTGGTGCTTAGGATCGAGGCCGCCAATATTGGCCCTATGCCGGGGATCTTCTCCAGTGTTTGCCGCATCTTCCTATCCGTGAACAAGGCATCAACACCACCACAATAGGCCACCAGGTTCCGCGCGTTCACAGGCCCAATGCCTTTGAGCATGCTAAGGGCAATGCGGTGGATCTGTGACTGGTCTTCCATGGATGCGCGGCGTGCGGCTACCCCTACATTGGTCGCCATTGCTGCTCGGCCAAAGTAAACCGCACCATGAGGAAACTCTTTTTTTGCCTTGCCTATTCGCTTACGTGTTTCGCCTCAGCTCAGGAAGGCATTGTGCAAGGCACGGTGAATGACGCTTCTACAAAAGAGCCCTTGATCGGGGTCAGCATTCTGTTCGGTCCCGGGAAAAGTGCGAGCACGGATATAGAAGGAGCTTTTCGCAAAACACTGCCGGTAGGTGATTACTCGGTTCTCTTTCGCAGCGTCGGTTACATCGATAAGCAGGTACCACTGCACGTGGATGCGAACGGCACCAGTACGCTTGCGGTGGGGATGGAAGCAAGCGTATCGCAATTGGACCAAGTGGTAGTAAGTGCCGGCAAATTCGAACAACGGGTTGGCGAGGTAACACAGAGCATAAGCGTGCTTCCGCCGAGCATCGTGCGGGACAAGAACACCACGTCGCTGGAAGATGCGATCGTTCAAGTGCCCGGCGTAGTGGTGGTTGACAATGATCCGCAGATCCGTGCGGGGAGCGGGTTCAGCTTTGGTGCTGGTAGCCGCGTGATGATGCTCGTGGACGACCTGCCCATTTTGAGCGGGGACATCGGGCGGCCGAGTTGGAGCTTTTTGCCGATCGAGAATCTCGAACAAGTGGAAGTGATCAAAGGCGCGAGCAGCGTACTATACGGCAGTGCTGCATTGAGCGGGGTGATCAACGTGCGCACGGCCTATCCGATAGCCGAACCACGCACCAGAGCTACGGTGTTCAGTGGTTTCTGGGACACCCCGGGACACAAACCCGCAAAATGGTGGGGAGACAATCCACCCTTGTTCGGTGGGGCCAATTTTTGCCACAGCCAGCAGTTCGGTGCGTTCGACCTCGTCCTTGGCGGCATGGCCTTCAGCGACTATGGCTTCGTAGGCCCCGAGCGGATCAACCCCGACACACTGGCGGCTGACCCACAACGCACCGGCCCTGGCGGCTATGAGAACCGAGCGCGTTTCAATTTTGCCACACGCTGGCGCAACAAGAAAGTGCGCGGTCTCAATTACGGGATCAACGGCAACTTCATGAAAAGCCGCAGCAGTACGATCCTGTTGTGGGACAACACCGACGACGGGCTTTACCGCTCCTACCCCGGTACGTTAACGATCAATCGCGGCACCAACTGGTACCTGGATCCGTTCGTGAATTACACAGGGCCACGCGGGATGCGCCACAAACTCCGCTCACGGTACTATCGCCAGCAGTTCGACAACAGCAACGACCAGAGCAACGGATCACGAATGCTCTACGCCGAATACCAAGTGCAGAAGAAAGCACAGATCCTGGGAGAGACGGTGATCACCGCGGGCGTTACACTGCAGAACACCGATAGTGAAGCAGAACTGTACAGCGGCGACCCTGACGGCAACGGCCAGAACACGGCGAACACCTACGCGGGTTATCTACAGATCGACAAGAAGCTGCTTCGAGAGAAGCTCATGTTCAGTGGTGGTGTTCGCTATGAGAACTTCAAGGTGAACACATACGAGAAGGCCCAACCCGTGTATCGGGCCGGAGCGACTTATCGTGTCTTGAAAGCCACGTACGTGAGGGCGAGCTACGGCCAAGGATTTCGGTTCCCTACGATCGGCGAACGGTATATCCAGACAAGCATAGGGCAGCTGAATATCTACCCCAACGAGCAACTTGAACCGGAGTTCAGTGTGAACATGGAAGGGGGTATCAAGCAGGGCTTCAAGATCGGTTCGTTCACGGGGTATCTGGATGCGGTCGTGTTCCAACAGGACTTCGATCGCTTCGTGGAATTCAGCTTCAGCCAATGGGTGCCCGGGACACTTCAGAATTTGTTCGGGTTGGGCTTCCGCTCGGTGAACACGGGCGGAGCGCGTATCCGTGGGTACGAAATGGAACTGGCTGGCAAGGGAAAGCTTGGTCAGGTAGAAATAGGCCTACTGATGGGCTGGACCCATACCACCCCGGTAAGCACGACCCCTAACGAAGCATATGCGTATTCGGTCCCAACCATTGGCAGTGCGCAACCAGTGAGTTACTCGAACACGAGTTACGATACAACGGACAATATTTTGAAATACCGCGTACGTGATCTGTTCCGCGGCGATGTAGGGCTTGGTTGGAAGAAATTCACCGGTGGCGTAAGCGTTCGATACAACGGCCACGTTCGAAACATCGACAAGGTGTTCGTTGATTTTGACAAAGGCCCGCCGGCACCGGACATATTACCGGTTGGCGCTAAGAGTTGGATGGAAACCCACACTACGGGCGACTGGTTGGTTGATGCACGATTCGGATACAAACTCACCGATCAATTGAAGGCCACGGTGATCGTAAGCAACCTGAGCAACGAAATTTACGCTGTGCGCCCCATGGCCATCGAAGCACCCCGCAGCTGGCAAATTCAATTGGCTTGGGAGCGATAGTCGGCCAACATGCTCAGCCAATCATCACGATCATTTTCCGGCACTACCTGATCGATGGGCTCGCTCGATGACCAGCCTATAGGGAACACGGAGGCGGGGATCCGTTCACTGGCGGCCGTGCTGTTGTTGATGTCGATCATTGCCGGGTTCCTCATGATACGTCCACCGGGCAATGTGATCGCGTGGGACACGTACTCGTACTACCTCTACTTGCCCGCGTTTGCTCTGCACAATGATCCTGGCCTGCAGGACACCGTATGGTTGGCCGAAGCCCAGGACAAGTACAACGTTACCGGGGGAGGGTTCCACTACCAAGCAGATCCGTTGGAAAATGGCTCCTCTGTGATCAAAGTGAGCATGGGCCTTAGTGTTCTATGGGCGCCCTTTTTCGGCATGGGCCATGTGTGGGCTGGAGCGACAGGTGCGGCGCAGGACGGGTTTTCTACCCCATACCAGAAGAGCTTGATCATAGGAGGACTGCTGTACCTCTTTATCGGTCTTATGGTGCTGAGGCGAACGCTCTCCCGTTTTTTCAGCGATGGAGTAGTTGCCATCACATTGCTTCTGCTTGGCTGCGGCACAAATTGGCTGCACAATGCATTTTTCGGCCTCGGAATGCCGCATGTTCTTCTGTTCAACTTCATGGCCGTATTGCTTTGGAACACGATCCGTTGGCACGAAAGTCACAAACCTTTGAACGCTGTTGGGATCGCCATCGCGCTCGGCCTATTGGTCTTGTCGCGACCAACGGAGATCGTAGCTGCGTTGCTCCCCCTCCTATGGGGAATGCCGTTGAACAGGCGCTCCGGTTGGCGCGAGCGTTGGTGTTTGTTCGGTGCGTACAAGCGTCAGGTGATAGCCGTGTTCGCTATCCTGTTCCTTTTCGCAGCTCCCCAAATGCTCTATTGGAAACACGTGACCGGGCACTGGGTGTACATGAGTTATTCTGGAGCCGCAGAAGGTTTCGACTTCATACACCCGCATCTTCTCGACGTTCTTTTCTCGTTCCGCAAAGGATGGTTCATCTACACGCCGCTCATGGCGGTCGCGGCGATCGGTCTCGTTTGGTGGCGTCCGGCCATTACGAACATTCGCCCAGCGGTGGTGGCATTCCTGATCGTGAACTTGTGGACCATCGCGAGCTGGAGCAACTGGTGGTACGCGACGAGTTTCGGACAACGTGCACTTGTGGAGAGCTATGCCATCATGGCCTTACCGCTTGGCGCTGTGATCCAACGCCTTTCGAGCAGCACCGCTCTGTGGCGATGGTTCGGGGCCGCGGGCCTGGGATCCTTGCTGGGCCTCAACCTCTTCCAAATGGTCCAGTTCGATCGCGGGGTTATCGACGGGAGTCGCATGAGCTTTCCCTACTACGTCAGTGTTTTTGGCCGAATGGATGTGCCCGAAGGGGCGCAGGAATTACTGATCGTTGATCATATCAATGGAAGCGAGGAACCTTCCTTCGACCCGAAAAATTACCATCGGACAATGTTGCGAACGATCAACGCCCAGAATGGTTTTGGGGGATCCCTCGTTGATTCGCTGGCCCAAGCTGGGGTGCCAGCTATGTTACTGGACTCAGCCGATACGTTCACACCTGGATTCCATGAGCCCTTCAACGATGTGACGGAGAAAGACCACGTATGGGTAAGAGCAACCATGCGCCATTTCGTTCCGTTAACCGGCCCTGTGGCTTCCGGGGCACTGGTCTTTACGATGGAGCACCGAGGCGACAACTACGGCTACGTTGCGAAAGATCTGCCATCAATTGAACTGGTTCGAGGCGCTTGGAACGAAACCCATTTGATGCGTCTATCACCGGAGATACGATCGGGCGCGGATCCAGTCATCGTGTATTATTGGCATCGTTCCTCCGATCCCGCTTTTGTGGGTAGTATCCAAGTGGAGGTCTTCGAACGCAACGACCCATGAGCGACTACCGGATATTGGGTGTGATCCCCGCCCGCTACGCCAGTAGCCGTTTACCTGGCAAACCGTTGATGGATATCGGCGGCCGCAGCATGGTGATGCGTGTGTTCGAACAAGCGAAAAAAGCCAACTCACTGAGCGATGTTGTGGTGGCTACTGATGATGAGCGCATTGCGGATCATGTTCGGCGCAATGGCGGGAACGTGGTTTTGACTTCTCCGAACCATCCGAGCGGAACAGACCGTTGTTGGGAAGCCCTAACCGCGATCGGTGCCAACGACTTCGATGCGGTAGTGAACATTCAGGGAGATGAGCCCTTCATTGAGCCTGAGCAGATCGATGAATTGTGTGCGGCGATCTCCGCGGAAGGATCATCCATTGCCACATTGGCGCAAGTAGTCGACGATGACAAGGACCTTGATGACCCCGGTGAAGTATTGATCACCACGGACATTGATATGAACGCTCTCTATTTCAGTCGAACGGCTATCCCTTGGTTGCGCAACCCGGAACCAGGACCAAGACATGCCCAATTCCGCTACCTCAAACACGTAGGTCTGTACGCCTACACGACCAACGCGTTGTCGCAGATAATCGCGCTGGAACCTTCAGCTTTGGAGATGGCTGAATCCTTGGAGCAACTGCGCTGGTTGGAGCATGGTTTCAAGGTGCGGATCGGTCTTACGGAGCACCCCTCCTTTTGCGTGGATACACCGGCAGACCTGGAGGAAGCCCGCCGGCGACTTACGTGAATACAGCACAAACTCGTTTTCGGGGGTAAATTGGCGCCGGAATGCCGATCGAACGAGACTTGCACGACTTGCTATACGCACATGATTGTGTGATCGTACCCCGCTTCGGTGGCTTCCTCACGCACTACAGGTCAGCCCGTCTCGATGAACAGCGGCAGATCATTCATCCCCCATCGAAAGACCTGGGCTACAACCGCCACTTGACACGCACGGATGGACTGCTGACCGACCGTGTAGCACGTCGCGAAGGCATCGGCTTCCAACAGGCAAGCGCTGTGATCGACGGCGAAGTGGACGCGTGGCTGAGCAAGATCAACCGCGATGGTCGATTGGAGTTGCCTCGTATCGGAACCTTCTACCGGGATATCGAGAACAACCTTCAATTCGATCCAGACCGCCGCACCAATTACCTGAAAGACGCATACGGTCTACGTTCGGTATCGGCAGTGCCCCTCGCGGCTTTTGTCCCGGAGCCCGTAACGAAAGTGGTCCCAATTACTGTGATCAGTGAGAAACGTGAGGCAGAACCTCGTCGCTTGCCGCTCCTGTGGGCGGCTGCTGTGGTAGCATTGATGGCTACGGCGGGAACGTGGTGGGTTGTTTCAACACGAACTGCGGGAGATGTGCAGTGGACCAGCTTCGATCCGTTCACCGCGGATGAACCGCTCCATTACACCAACCGTTCCGCATCGCCTACCATCAAGGCCGATCCTTTGGATACTTCGAGTTGGACTCTTCCTCCGGAACTCGAAGGCGTGCACCAGTTTCCGCTTTCGGCCAGCGATGGCCAAATGCTTACCGTGGATCTGGGCACCATCGATGATCCGGCCAATGAAACTCCGGTATCTGTTGAACGTGTACAACCGGTAAAGCCCGATTCCACTGCGGTGGCCACACGTTCAGTTCACGCACGATACCACATCATTGGCGGTTGTTTTTTACAAAAGGAGAACGCCGATTCCTTCGTTGCCAACCTTCAAGCCCGTGGATTCGCCGCGAATATCATCGACCAGAAGGGCGGTCTGTATCGCGTAGCCTACGGCAGCTACCCCGACCGTTCACTTGCGAACGAAGCCATGCAAGCAGTGCGTAAAGAAGAGGCCCCCGAAGCTTGGATGTTGGTTCGGTGATACCCAGCACGGAACTAAATTCGCCCTTGCAACAACTTGTCCGTGCGCGAAAGCGAATGCCAGACACCATGAAGACCATTGACCTGGCAGCTTGTACACTTACCTTCTTGGAAGGCGATGTGGCACACGCCCATTTCAAGGATGGCGTTACTGCCGGGCCCGATGCCGTGGATACACTTTTCGAAACGATAGCGACCATGCGAGCAGGTCGCAAGGCATTGCTCATGGTTTCCATTGGCGAAGGTGCAACGCTTACCAATGAAGCTCGTGCACATGCCTCCAGCGATGCGGGATCCGAATTGATCGCAGCCGATGCCATCATTGTGCGGGATTTCGGCCACCAAATGAGCGCCAATGCGTTCGTGCGTCACAACAAGCCGAAGCGACCGATCCAACTTTTTCCCGATCAGGAAAGCGCGTTGGCCTGGCTGAAAGAACAACATCATCTTATTGAACGTCCATGATCCGCAGCCTTGGTCTCTTGTGCAGTTTCGTTCTCAGCGCTTCTGCTATCGGGCAAGCCGTGCTCGGGTCACCCGTGCGAACGATCACTTGCAAAAAGGCAGAAGTGAATTTTCTTTTGCTGGCTCCAAAGGGCGATAGGATCCTGGTGTGTACCGACAAGGGTGCGGAATTGATGGATCTGGAGACCGGCAAGCGTGTGTTCGAATTTCCGTTCATGGAAGACAACAGCACGGCGGTTTGGTATGCGCTCTTCAATGACAATGGGGAATATGTGATGCTCGCTGGGTTCACCGGGAAACGAGAGGTGTACGATCTGAAAACCGGTAAAAAAGATGGCGAACTCGGGCGGCTCAAATGGCTACCGAATTCACTTGCCATGAAAGAGATCCGCTTGAAAATGGGCAACTCGCCGTTCGATCGGTACTATCAACAAGAAACAGCATCGCACGGCGAGTTCAATGTTAAAGCCGATAAGAACGGCGACGTGGTCTTCATGGACAAGGAGGGGGCCGCATTGCAGACGATCAACTTCCCCACCAACAAAGACATTCACCACCGCGCGCCTTGTCTTTTCACAGACTCGCAGTTCATCACTGGCACGGATGATGGCCGTGTGATCTTCTACACGCTGCGTTAGCGCAGGGCCTTTAGGGCTTCCCGCACATGGCTTTCGCTGCGGAAGCGACCTTCGATCACCGCCCGCACAATGCCTGACCTGTCGATCACGAACGTGATCCGGTTCTTGATGATGCCCAACCACTTGGATACGCCGAACGCACGAGTGGCCACTTCATCCGTGTCGCACAATAAAGTGAACGGCAATTTCCACTTCTTCGCGAATCGGAATTGTGAATCTTGATCATCGGTGCTGATACCGACCACTTCCGTTCCTATTGCTGCGAATTCCTCGAAGTGGTCGCGGAACGAACAGGCTTGCATGGTACACACGGTCGTATCCGCCTTGGGGTAGAAGAACAATACGACGCTCTTGTGGCCACGCAGATCAGAAAGCCGGAAACGTTTACCATGCTGGTCGCACAGAACCAGCTCAGGAGCTTGGTTTCCCGGAGTCAACATCAGAGATGCGTTTCTTCCGGTACACATTGATCGCCAAGCCCAACACCAAGCCGAGAACGAGCAAACCGATGGCGCCGTATTTCCAGTCCAACCGTTTGAGAACGGCCAGGAACACCACCGAGATCAATACGATAGTAGCGCCCTCGTTCCAGAGGCGAAGGCGAAAGGAGGACCATGGGATCTCGTTGTTCCGGGCTTTCTGAAAAATCGCTTGGTTCTTGAAGTGGTAGGCCAACAATAATGAGACGAAACCGAGTTTGGCGTGCATCCAAGGCTCCTTGATCAGGGCCGGATGCATCGCGAACATCCAGAGCCCAAACAGGAACATGAGCACCAATGAAGGCCATGTGATGAAGTACCACAGCTTGCGTTCCATCACTTGGAACTGGCGTGTGAGTATGGTACGGTCCGGTTCCCATTTCGCCAATGCCTCCTTGTGGTAGATGAATAGACGTACGATGTAGAATGTTCCGGCGAAGTATGTCACCATGAAGATGATATGCAACGCTTTCACCGCAGGATACCAGCTGTCATCCATGCGCCAAATGTAGCCCTGCACGAAGGCACCTACTTTCGCAACCGATGGAACCACGCCCCGCGAAAGAGAGCTATGCCGAGACCACGCATCTCGTGCTGCCCAACGACACGAACACACTCGCAAACCTGTTCGGTGGGCAGCTTCTCAAATGGCTCGATATAAGTTGCGCCATCAGCGCTCACCGGCATTGCAGGCGCTTAGCGGTAACTGTGGCGGTAAACCATGTGAGTTTTGACAGGCCGATCAAACTGGGTGATTTCGTAACCATACAAAGCAAAGTCAGCCGCACCTTCAAAAGCAGCATGGAAGTGTGGGCCGATGTATGGGTGGAGGACCAAGTGACCGGTGCCAAGATCGCGTGCAACAGTGCCATCTATACGTTCGTTGCGGTTGATCAGGCAGGGCAGCCCACCGTTGTTCCGGAGGTGATCCCAGAGAGCGATGAGGAGCTTCGCCGTTACGCGGGGGCCCTCCGCAGAAGGCAGTTGCGCTTGATACTCGCGGGCAAAATGAAACCCGATGAAGCCACCGAACTGAAGGCGCTGTTCACTGGACCAGGGGCGGGGGGATTGATCGAGCGTTAGAGAGACGCCAGTCGCGCGATCCTTTCAGGATCCTGCTTTTCCATGCACCGGAAATGCCCTCTGGGACAATGATCGAACCCGATCTTGGAGCAGGGCCTGCACGGAAGGTCCATGACTTCCAAAATGTGCGCGCGCTCCGGATGCCGGGGGATATATGGTCCCATGCCGAACTGTGGAACCGTATTACCCCAAACACTCACGGTCTGTTTGCGAAAGGCCGCAGCAACATGCATGGCACCACTGTCATGCGTGATGGCACTCTTGGCTTGCTTGATCAACGAAGCGCTGCCGAGCAGGTCGTATTTGCCGGTGGCATCGAATACACGGGAGCCTACCGCGTCGGCTATCTGGCGAGCGACTGCCTGATCTTCTGGCCCCCCAATGAGCACTATCGGGTCGTTGATCAATAGAGCGAGCTCAACCAGTTTATGCGGCGGAAGTCGCTTGCTGAAGTGGGCAGCACCGATACACAAGGCGATGTACCCGTTCCTATGGGAAACCGGTAGACTTTCCAAGGAGATCTCCCGCTCAGGTGGGATGAACAGATCGAGGCCCTCCTGATCGTTCTTCACTCCAAGATGTGCCACTGTGCTCAAGTAGCGGTCGACGATGTGAATACGTGGCATCCTATCCCGCTTCAAATTCACCAACACCCACTTCTCAATGTTGAGCTTCGGAAAGCTGCGGGCATCTACACCCAAAGCGCGCTTCACCTTCAGGGTGCGCAGGTTATGGTGCAGGTCGACCACCAGGTCGAACCGTTCGTTCTTCAACGCAGGCAACACTTCACTGACATCGTCCTTGATCACGTGCAAACGGCTCACATAGGGTGAATGCGCCACCAGGTCCTTCAGATCGAGCTTGGTCAGAAAGTGGATCTCTACGCCCGGTACTTGCTTCTTCAGGCAGCGCAGCACCGGAGAGGTAAGAATGATATCGCCGATGGAGGAGAAACGGATAACAAGGATGCGCATGTGCTCAATTGCTCTTGTGTACATGTGAACATGGAGCAGGTGCCAAAAGTAACAGGGCTCGAAGCGTGACATGGGCACATGTCCTTACTTCGCCGCCGATGTTCATCGACACCCACGCGCACCTGTATCACAAGCAATTCGATAGCGATCGCAGGGACATGCTTCGCCGCGCTGCGGACAATGGTGTTACCAAGTTATACCTACCGAACATCGATCACGACAGCATCGATGGAATGCACGCGTTGTGCGATGCGCACCCGGACCAGTGCTTCCCGATGATGGGCCTGCACCCGTGTCATGTTCCTGCGGATCCCAAGAAAGATCTGGCAGAAGTGGAACGACTGCTCGCTAATGGCCGGTATTATGCGGTTGGCGAGATCGGCATCGATCTCTATTGGGACAAGACCTTGCTCGCCCAACAACAAGAGGCCTTTCGAACACAAGTGCGCTGGGCCAAAGAACTCGCGCTGCCGATCGTGATCCACAGTCGTGAAAGCTTCGACGAAACATTCGCCATTGTTGAAGAAGAGAACGACAACACGCTGCGTGGGATCTTCCACTGCTTCACAGGAACAGAGCAACAAGCTCGAATGATCATTGGCTTGGGCGGCTTCAAACTGGGCATCGGTGGTGTGGTCACGTATCCGAAAAGCGGCCTAGCGCAAACCATGAAAGAAGTAGGTGCGGAACATTGTGTGCTCGAGACGGACGCTCCTTACCTGGCACCTGTTCCACATCGGGGCAAACGGAACGAGAGTAGTTACATACCGCTGATCGCACAGGCTCTCGCCAACGCTACTGACCGCTCATTGGACGATATTGCACACATAACCACGGCCAACGCTGAACAAATTTTTGCCAAGTGACGGAACGCAGACGGGTTCTCATCATCTATACCGGCGGCACCATTGGCATGATGGCCGATCCTCGCAGCGGCGCGCTTCGGCCCATGGACCTGGAGCATTTGGAAGAGCATGTGCCGGAACTAGAGCGGATCGCTGTGCAACTGGACGCTGTATCCTTCGAGCAGCCGATCGATAGCAGTGACATGAAGCCTGCCGATTGGATCCGGATCGCGCAATTGATCCGGGAGCATTACGTTGATCACGACGGGTTCGTGGTCTTGCACGGCAGCGACACCATGGCATACACAGCGAGTGCGCTGAGCTTTCTGCTCGAGGGCCTGACCAAGCCGGTCATACTCACGGGATCGCAACTGCCGATTGGAACCATCCGTACGGACGGAAAGGAGAACCTGCTTACCGCCATTGAGATCGCCGCAGCAGCGGAGAACGGCAAGCCGACAGTGCCCGAAGTCGCGGTGTATTTCGAATACAGTTTGTACCGCGGGAACCGCACAGTGAAAGTCCATGCGGAAAGGTTCGAGGCATTCCGATCGCCGAATTGGCCAGTTCTGGCCGAAGCGGGTGTGCGTATCCGGTATGATCAACAAGCGATCCTTCCCGCTCGATCGGGCCCTTTGAAAGTATATGATCACATGGATGCGAACGTGGGCGTCATCCGGCTGTTCCCCGGTATAAGCGCCATTTGGGTGGAACAAGCACTATCAACACCGGGACTACGGGCAGTGGTTCTTACCACATTCGGTAGTGGCAACGGTCCAACGAACCCTGAATTCCTGAATGCGCTCAGCCGTGCCATCAATACAGGCATGGTCGTAGTGAACGTTACCCAATGTGTAGGTGGCCGGGTAGAGCAAGGGCGTTATAACACCAGCAAAGCCTTTTCGGAAATGGGCGTGGTAAGTGCCCACGACATGACGGTGGAAGCAACGATCACCAAGCTGATGTTCCTACTGGGACAGGGTCTTTCAGGTGCAGAGGTGAAGGATCGGTTCGGAGTGGAATTATGTGGTGAGGTAAGCGTTTTATAGCCCTACGGTCAACGGTTTGAAGGAAGTACGGTCGGCATGATCCGGAGGAACCTATTTTCGCGCCCCATCTGGAGAGATGGCCGAGTGGTTGAAGGCGCACGCCTGGAAAGTGTGTTTACCTGAAAGGGTAACGGGGGTTCGAATCCCTCTCTCTCCGCCGATCGAACAGCCGCCGCAAGGCGGCTTATTCGTTCAGGCGTGAGCAAAGCGAAGCTTGAGCGAACGCCTGAACGAACAAGTCCATGAGCGTAGCGAATGCGGCTGAGCGATCGAAGCTCCCCCCTCCGGGGAAAGCCCGCCTCGGGCAATCCCTCTCTCTCCGCCGATCGAACAGCCGCCGCAAGGCGGCTTATTCGTTCAGGCGTGAGCAAAGCGAATGCGGCTGAGCGATCGAAGCTCCCCCCTCCAGGGAAAGCCCGCCTCGGGCAATCTCGTCACGCCAAACGAAGAAGCCGCCCGTGAGGCGGCTTCTCATTAAAAAGACCGTTCTGTACGTTGGCTAAGGCAATTGCTCAACACGAACAGAGTTCGGCGTTGTACTGCCTACGTTGATCAGCAGAGGATCGCGGTCATTACCAGGGCCGATGTACTTCACCACTCCGTCCAGATTCACATCTTCCAACCGGTAGCCATTGATCACATTGTTCGGT
>JANNYL010000492.1:0-2589 GCA_031410075.1 Flavobacteriales bacterium | reverse complement strand
CAACACCAGCGGGGACGAGAACAGTGTGCTGGTAGGCAGCAACGGAGAGGTGGCCTACTTCGCCAGCGATCGCTCCGGGGGGATGGGCGATCTGGACCTGTATGAATTCTCGCTTCCAGAAAGTTCACGCGCGAGTGCCGTGAATTACATCCATGGAAAAGTGACGGACAAGTCCAACGGCAAACCTGTAGAAGCGGATGTGCAACTGATCGACCTGGCTACTGAAAAACTCGCCACTGCGGCATACAGTGATCCCAAGACCGGCGAGTTCCTGGTGTGTTTGCCAGTGGGCCGGGACTATGCTTTGAACGCGAGTGCGGAGGGGTATCTGTTCTTCAGCCAGAACTACGGTATTGCCAAAGGTTCCGAGGAAAAGCCTTTTGTGTTGGATGTTCCCCTTAGCCCGATCACAGCGGGAAGCACGATCGCATTGAGGAACATCTTCTTCAATACGGCCAGTGCCGAGATCTTACCTGCGAGCAACGCTGAACTGGACATCCTTCTTCGCCTTATGAAAGGCAACCCGACCATGCGCATTGAGGTTGGAGGCCACACCGACAACGTTGGAGCCGATGCCGAGAACCAGAAGTTGAGCGAGCAACGCGCACAGGCCGTGGCCAATTTCATCACAGGCTATGGGATCGATGCTGCTCGTGTAACCTCCAAAGGATATGGCGAGGCCAAGCCCCTTGGGAGTAATGAAACAGAGGAGGGGAGGGCACAGAATCGGCGCACGGAGATCACCGTTCTGTAGTTCCGCTCATGGTGCGTAAATATCTCCGTGACGGCCGAGCGCCCATCCCGAAAGATGCGCGTACGAGCGCCGTGATGAGCAGGATCCGCAGCAAGGACACGGGGCCGGAGCGGATCATGCGCTCAGCCCTGAGCGCCAAGGGCATCAAGGGATATCGGTTGAACTGGAAGAAAGCACCAGGCCGCCCGGACATTGCTTGGCCCGGGCGGAAAGTCGCCGTTTTTGTCCATGGATGTTTCTGGCATGCATGTCCGTACTGCAAACGATATGCGCCGAAGAGCAATCGCACGTGGTGGAAGAACAAACTGGCCGCTAACCAGGCAAGGGACTTGCGCAAGTTGAAGGAACTGAAAGCGGAAGGTTGGAAGGTATTGGCAGCGTGGGAATGCAGATTGAAGAAGAACGCTGCACGAGAAGCAGCACGTGTCGCACGGATCCTTGGCTAACGGATGCCGAACAGTCTTCGAAAAAACCGTTTTTCGAATTCCCAGAAGAACCGGAATTGGCCAAGTAAACCACCGTATACGAGCAAGAGCAAATTGTAGAACGGCAGGATCAGTACATAGTATGCTACAGTGAACCAGCCCGGGGCCTCACCGTTGCCCGCAGCCCAAGCCACAAGTGGTCGTTTCAGAAACATAACGGTGAATCCTGTGCATGCGAATACTGCCAGGATCAGGATCACGCGAGATGGCGATACACCCCATCGTGCCGCCAGTCGATCCATCCAACCATTGCTCTGTTCGCTCGCCACGTCGCGAATATCGCGGAACAGGGCTCTTCAACGGCATGATCGGTTGGTTTTCGATCACGCCATCAATTCTTCCACTCGGCCAGGAACAAGTTCGTTTCGCGGTTTTTACCACCTCGGTTGCTGCTGAACACGAGGTATTTGCCATCAACACTGAACATCGGGAAGGCATCGAAAGCGTCATCATGTGTGATCCTTTCCAAGCCTGTTCCATCCAAGTTGATCATGTACAAGGTGAATGGGAACCCACGCTCAGTGGTGTGGTTCGTAGCGAAAATGATCTTCTTGCCATCAGGACTCCAGCTCGGTGCCCAGTTCGCTTTCCCAAGTTCCGTGATCTGCCGCGCGCCAGTGCCATCAGCGTTGGCAACGAATAGTTCCATACTCGTAGGTTGCACAAGGCCTTGCTTCAGCAATTCGATGTATTCTTTCACTTCTTCCTTGGTCTTCGGCCGGCTTGCACGCCATACCAGTTTGCTGCCATCCGGGCTGAAGAACGCACCACCATCATACCCGAGTTCGGTGGTCACACGCTTTACATCACTGCCGTCCAGCTTCATGGTGTACAGGTCCAGATCACCATCGCGCATACTTGTGAAAACGATCCGATCACGTTTTGGCGAAACGGTGGCTTCTGCGTCGTAACCCAATTCGTCGGTCAGTTGAGAGCGGATATTGCCCTTGCGATCACCCACGTAGATCTCGTAATCCTTGTAAATGTTCCATAGGTACTTGCCCCCTGGTTTGCGGGGCGCGGTCTCTGGGCATTCCTTTCCACCACTTGCGGTGCTGGCGAAAAGCACCAGGCTATCTCCCGGCATAAAGTAGCTGCAGGTGGTGCGACCTCCGTTCGAACTCAACTGCTGTGGTTCGCTTTTGCTCAGATCGTCCTTGAACGGATCGAATGTGTAGATCTGGTCGCAGGAATTCCCCCAACTCTCGTTGTCGGATTGAAAGCTCAATAGATCACCTCCAAAACTCCAATACGCTTCGGCATTGTTGCCACCGAACGTGAGTTTGCGCAAGTGGGAGAAGTGTTTTTCATCCGGTGCGATGAGGCTGTCAGCATTCCAATCAATAGGTG
>JANNYL010000491.1:0-1243 GCA_031410075.1 Flavobacteriales bacterium | reverse complement strand
CGCCGTACGACCATCGCTGCTCACGATCGGGCCGAGCAGTTCCTTGCCAAGGAGCTTGGCACGTTTGGCCATGCGGGCGCATTCTTCAGGATCGTCCGGCAGCCGGTAGTAAGAACGATCGCCACCGTTGAACGCCTTGTTCAGCGAGTACATCAAGGTAACCGGTGAGATGATCCCATCCACATCGTAGACCGTGTCGAGATGCTGTTGAACTTGTTCGATCTGCCGAAGAGTTTCAAGATCCCAAATTGTTGAGGTGCTATCCGCAACAACGATCTCCATTTCGAAGGGACGAACGCCACCAAATTTCTCTTCGAACCAAACGAAGCCTTTCTTCAGTGGGTCATTATTCGGTAAGTCCTCCAGCAGGAAGTTGTTCACTTTGATACGGTATGCCCCAGCAATGCCAACCACTGAGATCAGCGCGAAGGACCATAGGATAGCACGCCTTCGCTGAATGGTCCATTGAAAGAGTCGTGGAAGTCGCTTGTCCCAGGGAGAAGACTTTGCTGTCTGCGGGAGCAACTTGGCCGGGTCCGTTAGCACGAGAAGTGCTGGGAGCAGTGCGAA
Organism: Flavobacteriales bacterium; assembly: GCA_031410075.1. Lineage (GTDB taxonomy): Bacteria > Bacteroidota > Bacteroidia > Flavobacteriales_F > PHOS-HE28 > PHOS-HE28. The sequence continues at coordinate 673 of JANNYL010000491.1, read as the reverse complement.
GGCCAAACAAAAGGCCACTAGAACACCAAGAGCTGTATACAAGCCGAACTCCTGCAATGGCTGAATACTAGCCGTGCCCAGTGTGGCGAAACCAATGCCGCTTGTTATCGCTGTCAGGAAGGTGGGCAGGCCAACCTCGTGATAGGTCACGGCGATCGCTCGGATCCGCGGCACTCCGTTGCGTATCTCTTCGAGGTAGCATTCCAGCAAGTGAACCACGTCGCTCATGCCGACAACGAAGAGTATTGTTGGCAGCAGCATCGTGAGAATACCGAGGGGCTTGCCCAATGCGGTCATCAGGCCCAACTGCCACAGTATTGCCAAGCCCACCACGAGTATAGGTATCACGATGCCGTGTACGCTGCGGAAACCGAACCAAAGGAAAATGGCAAGCAGCGCGATGGAAGCAGTGAGGAAGAAGAGCATCTCCTTCACCATGGTGTTGATGTAGTGGTCCTGCCCAACGATCCGCCCTACCACCCGGGCATCCGCAAAGCCGGATCTGGCCATTACTTCACGAACCCCGGCCAGAAGCGAATCACACCTCAATTTGGAAAGTCCGGGTTCTGCGTTCAGAACCACCAACATGGCTTTGGCATCCTTGGTGAAGAAGAAGTCCTTGATCCGTGGGTCGTTCCAGATCCGGGCGGAATCGATGGCGATCAACGTGTCG